>JBBRFY010000104.1:0-14967 GCA_038241205.1 Cytophagales bacterium | reverse complement strand
CGAACTTCATATTGAGGTGTAATGCCCGCGCGCTCAGGCGTAGGATTGCCCGGATCTTTTGGTCGCTCTTTGTTAACGTCATCTTTTGGTTTGCTTACTCCAGCTCGAGAAAGTCCATCGATAAAGCCAGCATATATAAATAGACTGTCCGCTTTAATAATGATTGCATCAGCAGGTATTGAAATATTTTTACCGACCAATTCAATCAATCCGTTTTTTATAACAAGTGTACCGCCATCAATTTTTCGGCCCGGACTTTGAATGATCGTTGCGTTGGTAAGCGCATAGGTACGCGATACAGGCGCTGAGATTTCATCTTGCGCAAACAACAACAAAGGCCAACAAAGCGTAATCGCCAGTGCCCATTTTCGAAATGGGTAGGAGTAAAACTTCTTCATCTGAAAATTAAGTTTAGGTAAAATACTAGGTCAAGATAGCGGTAAATGAAAGCGAGCGTCAATCAAATACATAAGTGGTGATATTTAATTCTCGTTGGAAGGTTTAAGGTTTCACGCAAAGTCGCGAAGGAAATGCCGCGAAGCACGCAAAGAAATTCTTTTCATAGACACTACGCTATACTATATGCTCACTCTGCATTCTTTGCATTTCAAACTTTGCGCCTTTGCGTAAAATGAGTTTTTATTAAGTTCAACATATCTATCTCTTCAACGCTCCCCAAATAATTTCAACTGGATGCAATGCTTTTCTTCCCGTTCCATCTTTAATCTGATGGCGACAACTAGTTCCGGGAGCTGCAATAATTACTTCTTGTGGCTGCTTACGAACCGCTGGAAAAAGTACAAGCTCGCCAATCTGCATGGACAGATCAAAGTGTTCTTTCTCATATCCGAAAGAGCCCGCCATACCACAACATCCGGACGGGATGAGATGAACTTCATTGTTCCCCATGCGCGTAAGAATTTTTTTAACAGGTACTAACGATGACAATGCCTTCTGCTGACAATGGCCGTGTAATTTTATTAACGTGCGCTGATCTTTAAATAGACCAACATCAATTCTTCCGGCATCTAATTCTTTTGCAAGAAACTCTTCAATCATAAAAGTATTGGCAGCAACTCGTTTTGCTTTCTCCTTTTCTTCACCACGAAATAAATCTGGATACTCATCACGGAAAGTAAGAATAGCGGATGGCTCTACTCCTATCAATGGTGTATGTTCTGTAATAACAGCATCGAAGACTTCGATATTTTTTCTGGCCAACTCACGCGCTTCTTCCAACAAACCTTTAGAAAGAAAACTTCTGCCAGAATCAACGTGGTCTATAAATTTGATTTCATATCCTAAAGCATCCAACAATTTTACGGTTGTGATGCCGATCTCTGCTTCGTTATAATTTAATAACTCATCGATAAACAAATACACCGTTTTGATGGGCTTGTTTACCGTTGGTTTAAATTCTTTTGTAAACCATTTCTTCCAAGTGATGGGAGAAAGATGCGGCATACTTCTGCCGTGTGCAAAACCAATAACAGATTTCGCAAGCTTAGCCAACGGCTTGGTATTGAAAACAAAACGATATCCCCACGGAACAAAGTTTGCTAACCTCATTCCCAATGAAAAATTACCTATCAGTCGTGATCTAAAGGGCACACCTTTTTCTTTGTAATATTGATACTGCCATTCTTGTTTCAACTTACCCATATCAACATTAGAAGGACATTCTGATTTACACCCTTTACAACTCAGACAAAGATCCATCACTTCTTTTATCTCTTCTTGCGCAAATGGATTGGCTAAATCAGATCGCGTAATCATCTCACGCAAAATATTAGCACGAGCACGGGTGGTATCTTTCTCCTGACGCGTGGCCATGTAACTCGGGCACATTGTTCCGCCACTTATTTCAGTCTTGCGACAATCGCCAGAACCGTTGCATTGTTCTGCTGCGCGCACGATGCCGTGGTTATCAGAGAAATCAAGAATGGTATCAAACTCTTTTGTGACCTGATTTTTTTCGTAGCGAAGATTGGTATCCATCGGTGGCGAATCCACAATCTTTCCAGGATTAAAAATATTGTTCGGATCCCAAACGCATTTCAGTTCTTTGATCAATGCATAGTTATGTTCACCAATCATCTTCGAAATGAATTCTCCACGCAATCGTCCATCACCATGTTCTCCTGATAGAGAACCTTTGTATTTTTTTACGAGCGTTGCAATTTCCTCAGCAACTACTCTGAAAAGTCGAACGCCTTCAACTGTTTTTAAATCGAGTATCGGTCGCAAATGTATTTCGCCAGAACCAGCATGAGCATAGTGAACACTATACAATCCATGCGACTTTAAAATCGCAGCTACTTCAGCAATATAGGTAGGTAAATCTTGTACATCTACAGCAGTATCTTCAATTACCGGAACAGGTTTGTTATCGCCCGGAACGTTTGATAAAAGTCCTAAGCCTGCTTTACGAAGGTTCCAAACTTTCTTTATATCATCACCACTCACAACCGGATAAGAATAACCCAAACCTTTCTGCTTCAAACTTTCAATCAATGCCGTTGCGTCAGCATCAACTTGAGCTTCCGAATCTCTAGTAAGCTCTGCTATTAAAATAGCTCTAGGATCACCTTCTATAAAAAAACGATTTTCGATTTGACCTCTGTTTCGTTTGGTCGCTTCAAAAATAAAATGATCCATTAATTCTACAGCAGATGGTCGATACTCCAGCGCTACTAAATTAGCATGCAACGATTCATCTATACTTTGGCAGTGAATACACACCAGTTTTTTATGAGGCGGATCGAGTGGCGTTAACTTTATTTTTGCTGTTGTTATAAACGCCAACGTTCCTTCCGAACCTGCTATTAGACTACTGAAGTTAAAAGGCATACCTTCTGCATTGAAAGGCTGCATACGCGCCAACATATCGATAGCATAGCCAGTATTTCTGCGCGTAACAGATTGCTTCGGAAATTCTTTTTCAATCTCACGAATGTTATCTGCGTCAGACAATATAGCGTTGATATGTTGATAGAGTTTTGACTCTAAGCTATTGCCATCAGCTCGTCTTAAAAATTCATTTTGATCAAGAGAACCAAACCACACTTTATTGCCATCCGATAAAATAGCTTCTACTTCCAACAAATGTTCGCGTGTACTTCCAAATACTACCGAGTTAGAACCGCATGAATTGTTGCCGATCATACCACCAATCATCGCTCTGTTGGCGGTAGAAGTTTCGGGCGCGAAGAAAAAACCGTGAGGTTTTAATTGATGATTTAGATCGTCACGCACAATGCCGGGTTGAACTATGGCCCAGCCTTCTTTTACATTGATATCTATTATTTTACCAAAATACTTGGAGACATCCACCACGACACCACCGCCCACTACCTGCCCTGCCAGAGATGTTCCGGCCGTGCGCGGAATAATCGATGTTTTGTTTTCGTTTGCAAAGCGAATGAGTTTTACCAGATCTTCATCCGTTTGCGGAATGGCGACCGCTATCGGAATCTCCCGATAGGCAGAAGCATCGGTAGCATATAGTCTCCGATTTGTTTCGTCTGTAAAGAGTTCGCCCGTCAACTCTTTCTTTAAAGTACTAAAATTCATAGCCTCAAAACTAGGGAATAAATTTTCGATTTACGATGCAATGTCGTTTAGTTAATCCTTTTTTGATGACCTCACCTCGTTCCTCACCGGAAGAGAGGATGTACTCGGAACTTAACTAAACGACATTGATTTACGCTGTGTAAATTGTCAATTTCAAATAATGGTTTCGTTCGTAGAGAGTGAGATATAGTAAATAATTTCCGATTACGAGGTGCAAATTACGATTTACTCAACGAGGAAGATGTTTTGATTTGTTCAATGTATTCTAAATCGTAATTCGTAAATCGCACCTTGTACATTGTACCTCGTACATTATTTTATTACTTTTAACAAACCTTAAAATGTAAGCAATATGTCAAAAGCACAAGATGCCAAGAAGGAAACTAAGAAAGAGCCAAAGAAATCATTGAAAGAAAAACGCGCTGATAAAAAGGCTAAGAAATCAGGCAAATAATTCCTTCGTTTATTTGATCCCACACAAACTGTTGTGGGATCAAATAATTTTAAATATCTTTTTTTAACTTCAGATCAAGAATCTTTAACGCTTCATATTATTAACCGTTAACCATTGACTCTCCTAACTACTTCACCATCGTCTATTGACTGTAGACCATCGACTTCCTCCTACCTCACCAACTGAATCGAAGCTGAATTAATACAAAAACGTAAGCCTGTGGGTGCTGGTCCGTCCGGAAAAACATGACCAAGGTGTCCATCACAAACATTGCACATTACCTCCACCCGCACCATGCCGTAGGTTTTGTCGCTTACATATTTAATCACGTTATCTTTTACTGATTCTGTAAAACTCGGCCAACCCGTACCCGATTCAAATTTCTGTGTTGAATCGAAGAGAGATGTTCCGCAGCAGCGGCAAGCATAAAGACCCGGCTCATGCATTTCACAATATTCTCCTGTAAAAGCTCGCTCGGTTCCTTTCTTCCGAAGAATTTGAAATTCTTCTGGCGTTAGAATTTTCTTCCACTCGTCATCTGTTTTCTCTACTCGCGCATCGGGAGTAAGATTACCCGTTGAGGCCAGATTTAATACGTCTTTCCATTTCATATTAAAGCAAACAATTCAAGTTTCGTTTAGTTCATATAATTCGTTGCTGTCGATGTTTGGCATTGATTCGTGCATTCGTGGCAAGCCTTTTATCAACGAATTTGAGTTAGCGTTCGAAAAAGAGATAGGCGATTTCAAAGCGAACTTACCTCCGCTCTTCTATTCACTACAAGAAAAATTAAAATGGCAAACAGGCCAGCTAGAATCAAAAGCATAACAACGTATTCCCTAGATTACTGTGAGACCATATCGTTCCACGAAAGTGCAACTTCAAGAAAAGGCTGGAGCAATAGTGCGTTAGATATCCGACTTCTTTAACTTTAAATAGCTCAGAAAATTGAAGATAATAATCCATCCAACAACAATGGCTACGGACGAAAACAATAGGTAATCTTGAATTTCCTGGAAGGCGTAGCGTTGATACGGCAGCTTAATTAAATTCCAGATGGAGCGCATGGGGAAAAAAGGTATGATCGCAGGAACCACGTCATCAATGTTCGCGGTAATAATTGCTTCAATCATCTGCGAAAGAAGCAAAATGATAATGGTAAGACCCGATCGCTGAATCAAAATACTCATCATCAAGGCATACGATAAAAAGAAAAATATTTCTAAGAAATACGCGGGGAAAAACTCCAAGTCGGTAATAATATTTTGAATATCGAGGGTTGGACTGTAAATCAAGCCCGTAACAAGACCGATCGTAAAAATCATCACAACGCTCATCAAACTTAATAATACGTTAGTAAGTATTTTCGAAAACAAAAACTGGGCACGGCTCATACCGTCAATAATATTCTGCCGAACTGTGCGATAGGTAAATTCATTCGTCACTGAAATCACCACCATAATGGCCAATACAATTTTTAGCGTACCGCTAAACCAAATAAGATTTAGCCAAACATCCGGAAAATGATAAAGTGGAATGCGATCAATATTTAATTGCGAACCAAAATCTGCAAAGGTATGTGCAAGCCATTTCAAAAATTCCATTCCGCTGGCCGTTGTAAATGCCAAGGTGATAAAATACAAACCACACACCACCCAGAAGGTGCGGTAGTTCATCATTTTCTTTAAATCGATTTTGAGAAGGTGAAACATATAGAGATAGACTTTAGATGTTAGATGTTAGACTTTAGACGTTAGATATTAGACGTTAGACGTTAGATAGTAGTCATTAAACTTTGAGCTTGCAGTGTTACGCTTTCCACTTTTTTACGCGCCAGCGAGAATTTCAAGGAACATTTTTTCGAGACTTCGCTTCTTGGTGTGGATGTGTGAGGCAGTAATGCCCTGATCAAACAAAAAACGATTTAGCTCTTTGCTGTGAAAACCCTCTAGTAAAGAAACTTCATACAAACTATTTTCTCTTGCAATAGAAGAAGCACCTTTAAAATTTAACAACACATCATTTAAATTTTCTGCGTCTGCACGTACCTCCACAATTTCCGCCCCCTTACCAACATCATCTACCGGACCAATATGAACAAGATTACCTTTTTTTAAAACAGCAAAGTGTGTGCACACTTTTTGTACTTCATCTAGCAAGTGACTCGCCAGTATAATGGTTTTGCCATTGGCGGCAATCTTTTTTATCAGTCCGCGTATCTCCGCTATACCCATCGGATCAAGTCCGTTGGTGGGTTCATCTAAAATCAAAACGGTCGGATCGTTCAACAAAGCTGACGCAATTGCCAGACGTTGCTTCATTCCTAATGAATACGTTTTATACTTATCATCTCTGCGATCGGTTAACTCCACCAACTCCAATACATTTGGAATATTTTCTGGTGGGCATTGTTTTATCATCGCGTTAAGCTCCAGATTTTTTTGTCCGCTGAGGTAAGGGTAAAAAATAGGATGCTCTAACACTGCTCCAATTTTCTTGCGCACTTCATTTGATGGTGCTTCACCAAACCAAGAGAATGATCCATGCGTAGGATTGGTAACACCCATCAGCATACCTAGCGTTGTGGTCTTACCACTACCGTTGGGGCCGAGCATTCCAAATACCTGTCCGGCTTTCACTTCTAGGTTAAGATTGTTTACCGCACAGAGTTTGCCGAAATTTTTGGTGAGCGATTGAATAGAGAGAACAGTTTCCAACGTAGTAGTATTTGTCGTTATATGTCGCGATGAAATAAAATGCATTACAAGTTAAGATGATTAAATAAAAGGGAATGGCCGCGGAATGAAAAATATTAACCGCAGAGGACGCAAAGGAGCGCAGAGAAATACAAAAATACTGATGCTATCAAAAACGCAGGTGGTTAAAAAAGGAAACTTCAACTTTAAATAAATTACCTATACGTTTCCCTGCAGTAGGGAAACTTAATCCTTACTCTCCTTCTTGTCTTTATCGCCCTTCTTCGTAAATTCTTTTATCTTCTTACCAATATCAGAACTCTCATCTATGGTGCTGAAAAGTTTTGTGGCATTGTTTAAGGAGATACTTCCCACAATATCCAACACATATAAATTGGTGGAGTCATTCACTAACACTACTACACCATTGGTTTTGCCTTTCGATTCATTAAGGTAAATATCAAAGCTCTTACCTTCCATTCTACTCGTCATAATCTCTTCGAACAATTCTGCTTTGTAACTACTTGTAAGTTTTTTGTAGTTGAAGTCCTTTGGTCTTTCAATCATTAGAAACTTCATTTTTTGAATGTCCTTAATTAATTCATCAAACGCCTTGTCATCACTTTGATTTAACATGCGCAGGGTGTTGTTATAAAAAAACAGCGAAAGCCCTTCATTGTATTTTTTATGAAGTTCCTCTGTTGTTTTAGTTTGTGCAATGCTAACGACCGACATGGTGCAAGCAAAAAGTAGTGTGGCAATTCGTTTAAAATTCATCGTTCAATTCGTTTATTGATTGTATGCAATACCTTGGTTCTTTACTATAAAATCTGGATCGATTAACCCTTTTAATTCAATCGCTACAACCTCATCGCGCTCTTCTACAATTACAAAATAGCGGTCTTTTTTCTTGGATGCCGATTGTAGATATAACGTAACATCATCACCGTTATCCTTCACGCGCAACAACTCTTCAAAGCCATCGTTTTGCAAGACTTTCTTAAATCCATTAACCGTTACCTCTTGTGACTTAAAAGCGTCTTTTGGAATAACAATTAATCGAATATTTCTGACTTCTTTAATGGCATTATAAAATTCGTGTTCATCGGCCATCCATAAAACAGTGCGTGCAAGAAATCCGCTTACAGCAAAATGATGAACGTCACGTTCGCCAGCAAACTTTTCTTTTAAAATAAAGAAGCTTTCACTTTGCGCAAAAGTAGAAGTTGATGCAAGCAGTAAAGCAAGTAATATAGAGAGCGCTATTTTTTTCATTTTAGTGGGGTGGATTTTGTGGTTTGAGTTTAGTTTAAGCCTCACCTAAATCCTCTCCGGGGGAGAGGACTTGAGCCCCTTCTCTCCCGGAGAAGGGGCTGGGGGATGAGGATCTTCTCCTCGTTAATCCTTTTTCTTATTGTCAAGCTTTTCTAACTTTTCAAGGCCGCCAACATTCATCTTCTTACCTAAACGCGACACTTGTTTTAAATCGATTTCACCATACAAACTCATCATCATAAAATCTTTTGTGCCACCCATAATCATTAACAACTCCGAAATCTTTCCACCATTCTCTTTAATTAAAAATTTAAAGTCCTGATCTTTTTCGCGAACGGTCAGCAACTCCTCAAACTCTTTCATTGGTATTAAAGCAAATGCTTCTTTATAAAGTTTTCGGGCATCAGAAGTATTTTCTTTTCCTAAAATGCGCAAGCCTTTCAATTTGCTAATCGCATCCAACACTTCCTTATCTTCTTTCGAATCTACATCCATGTTCGTAAACAAACTAAACATCTTGCTGCTCACCGTTACCTGAGTAAAACTCTCGTCACTCTGATATTTTGAGAAAAATTTAGAGATGGCATCTTGTGCAAACACGCCATTGGCGGCAATCATCATTAGGGCTACTATTATTATCTTTTTCATATTCTTAGTCAGTTAAATCAGTTTATAATTAAATGTTAATCTCACTTCACAAATCAAATTCTTAAATCGAAAATCACAACTCATTGGTCTCCTTTTGCTTTACCTCTTCCGTTGCTTTATTTAGGAGGTCAATTTTTTTCGTTTCAGTTTCCGCTCTTCCAAAACTCTTTGAAATAATAAGAAGCGCCTTCTTAGTTTCTTCAAACGCCAGCTTAGGATCGTCATAAGTATCGACCATCGCTTGTGGTGTAGTTGTTCGTATTTCAGTACGAATAAACCACGTGGCTGCCACTACAACGGCTAGACCCGCGGCAATCTTCATGGAGTTGTACACCAACCGAACCACCTTACCTTGCTTCGGTGTCTTTACCTTTTCCAAAATCTTTTCGTCAAAGGCAGCGTCACCCAGCGATTTTTTTTTGTTCTCATCAAAGTAATGGAACAACGCAGCCGTTTCTTTCAAGTGCTCGGGCACCGAGTTGGTGCGAAAGTATTCGTGCAACTGCTGTTCTTCTTCCAGCGAAGATTCGCACGCCCAATACCGTTCGAGCAATTCGTTTAATTTCTTAGAGTCCATAAGCATTAATCTTTACTAGTTTTTCGCGCACGGCACTGCGTGCCCGAAACAAACTCACTTTCACCTGGTTCATGTCCAGTTCCAACGTCTCACAAATTTCATTGTAGCTATACCCTTCTATATCGCGAAGGTGGATCACTTGCCGCTGCTTTTCAGGGAGCGAAGCAATCAGTACGTTTATGCGCTGCATACTTTCATGTTGTTCAGTTGTTTCGTGTGGTGTTAAATCCTGATGACGAACCTGAAACGCTGCTTCCATGGGTTGAGTCTGCTTGCGGTTCATCGAGCGGATGCGATCCAGCGAGAGGTTACGGGTGATGCGCATACACCAAGCCTCCCAATTCTGAATTTCATTCATCTGCTCCCTTCCGTTCCAAACCCGGATCAGTACTTCCTGCACTACATCTTTGGCTTCTTCTTCGTTTCCGAGAAAGCGTAGCGCAAAACGATAAAGTTTGTTTTTTGCTGGCAATACGCGGTTTTCAAAAGCTTCGAGATTCATTTCGTTCAATTCAATACCAAGACGGTGAGGCAAGTCTGGATGTTACACGCGAATATAATTTATTTTTAACGGGTGAATGTTTAGGCGGTACGGCTTAAAATTGCACTAGGTAAATTTCGATGACGCCTTTATTATTTGCGGCACTGTAATCACAACAGATGTTACGGTTCGCAATAGGTATGCTACTTACAAAATCATTTTAAGCAATGATTAGGCTTAAAGTTCATACGCAAACTTTATCGTTCCATTAGCAATACGAACAAACAAATTACGTAGAGGAATACGGGAGAACCTTAGGAAAGCATGAGGGACTTAAATTTAAATTTGAATTTTGAAAGATGGTCAAACCAATCGTTCAAGCAAATTCGCTTTTACAAAAAAGCAGCGACCCCAAATGGGAACGCTGCTTAGTCTTATTAAAAAGATAACATTAAATTTTCTACAGACTACCCGTTGTTAAAACTATTTCTTGCTGGGGGTATTGAATGTCGGCATCATCTTCTGCGGTTATAAATATTTTAGCAGGATTAAAAGATGATATGGTTTCGAAACTACCCTCTAATCTTTTATTAAACATTGTTCTTGAAGTTTTAATGCGGCCAATATTTTTTGTTAAATCATTATCGGTAAGCATCCACACCACATATACACTTCGGGCGGGTTGAAGTCTCTCGGGCTCAGCAAGGTTTATAATATTAATTTTAACAACGACATTTTTATTTTTGTCTTTCGAAATTTTAACTGTTCCTTCGGCCGCTGGTGCTACCGAAGACTGCAAAAACTCAACCTTTTTTGAACAAGCGCTAAAAAAAAGCGTCATAGAACTAAGAGTGAGTACAAGAAAAAGAGATTTAGTATTGGCTATTAATTTCATAGGGGTGTTGTTAAATTGTGGATACCTGTAAATGAAAGTTCTACATCATCTTCTACACGATCCGAACTATACCATTTATAGATTTGCAGTAGATATCTGAAAAGCATGCCATAATATAATTTAGTTATACTCAACCGAAACCATGCAAATACCATCCAACTGTAGAATACATGCTACACTCAACTAAAACTATACCCACTTATTAGCTGCCGACATATCATAGATTCTGTTAAATTGTAGTCTACAATATCGCGCCTCTAAAATTATTCGCATCGTTAATACTTTAAAAATGAATACCAACCAGACCAAATTGGGTTTAAAGATGCTCTTCTTTACAACTTTTATTTTTTGCAATCAAATTGCAAGATGCCAAAGTCAGCAAAGGGATACCACGGCTATTGATCAACTTTATGCTAAAAGCAAAACCTTCTGGTATTCAAACCTCGATAGCACTTTATATTATTTAAATCGTGTTGAAGAATTATCAAAAAAAATTAATTATCACAGAGGTATAGGCTATGCATTGTACGGATACGGCCGGCATGAACGTACCCTATACAAGCGATTTCAATACCTTACGCGAGCCCTTGAAATATTTGAAAACAATCACGACAAATTTGGAATCGGAATTACGTTAGGATTGCTGGGCGAGATTTATTTTCAAATAGGGCAAAAAGAAAAATCACTGGAATACTATAAGAAATCGTTAGCAGTAAAAAAGGAGATTGAAGATTATGGTGGCATAGCCTTGGCGTTAATTGAAATTGGTCGATACTATAAAACACATGGAGAATTATCACAAGCAATTACCTATTTTAATGAGTCCTTAATATATAGACTAAAAGTGGGTTCGTCTCAGGGCATTGCATACGCTCAGTTAAATATTGCAGAAGTTTTATTCGATCAGCATAAATTGGAGAATGCGTTGGCAATGGCAGACTCGGCTGTTCATAATTTCTCATTAGGCACTGATGTAAATGGAAGTGGATGGGCATTGTACATAAAGGCAAAATCTCTCCTTGAACTGAACAGAGCCGAAGAGGCAGAAACGTTATTTCAATTAGTCGATCAACAACCCTACAATATTCTTGGTGCAAAAAAAGAATTGATTTCAATTTATTCAAAACGAGCAGACATAACCAAAGCGTTTCAATTGCAGTCTGAGTACCTGGTTATTAAAGACACCCTTACCAACCGAGATTACAGAGCAGAGACCCAGCGTGTTGTTAACGAATATAATTTTAAAAGTGCTGCACTAGAAACGCAACGCCAAAAAGAAATAACCGAACAGCAGATTACCAGACGCGACACGATTGAATACCTTATTATAGCCGTTATTATTTTGATTCTTTTTGTATTTCTTTTTTCAGGAAAGAAAGTTCTGCCGGCACGCCTCATTCATTCCATTCTTTTTATAGGATTGTTATTGCTATTCGAATTTATATTGATAATCACCGATCCTAAAGTTGAAAGTTTTACCCAAGGCGAACCATTTTTAAAATTACTATCCAATCTAGTGCTGGCTCTTTTAGTTTTACCAGCCCATCAGTTTCTTGAAAAATTTACAAAGCGCAGACTGATAGGTGAAAACGGTTCGACACAATAAAATTATTCGATCGACAGCATTTCGCAAATCATCTTAAGCTTAAAGATTTATCAACATGGCCAACATCACACGCCTTACCAACAATTCATTTTTAACTTAAAAACTGGGCGTGCCCCCCGAGGCGTGGGTCAGGCTGTTCGCTACAAATCCGGCCACGCGCAAGCTAACACACTTCGGGTTTTCCGCTACCATCCTTCACGCGAAGTTCCTAACACTGCTCCTAAGTCTCCAACTAATCTATCAAGGTTTAAGAAGTATGCAAGCATTGCGCGTGACGTATACCTTCCTTTTTTTAAGTTTTGAAACTTACGAAAACATTGCAATTGTATTGAGAAAATTTAAAGTTCGCTCGACAGTCTATGACTGGAACTGTTAGATAAAAAATCCCAAAGCCTAGAATTTTTTTTTATACAGCGCACTTAGAAATCCATCTCTATATTTCATCAACTCTAATCCACTTCATACCTGCTGCTTCGGCTGCTTGCACACCGGGGATTCCGTCTTCAAACACCATACACTTTGAAGGATCTACACCAAGATCTTGCGCAGCTTTTAGAAACGGATCGGGGTGCGGCTTACCATTGATTGTTTCGCCCGCGCAAACCAATACATCAACCAGATTACCTATGCCCAAAACCGAAAGTGTTTTAGAAACCGTAGAGCGCGTGCCGCCTGATACAACACCAATTTTTTTACGGCCAATATTTTTTTTCAAATGCTCGCACACAAATTCCATGGGTTGTGTGTGTGCAATGTACTTGTCAATAAAAAGAGCAGATTTTTCTGAGGGGAATGATTCGGGTAATGCAACGTTATAACGCTTACTTATTTCTTTTGCAACCAATACGGTTGGCCATCCTGCGGTTTCATTTATAATATTTGTATCCAGCACAATTCCATAGTTCGCTGCTACTTCCTGATAGGCAAGTTTGTGCGCCACCATGTTATCGGCTAAGGTTCCGTCACAATCGTATAAGAAAGCCTCATAATCGCCTTCGGTTAACTGATCAAGTTTTTTAAGTTTTTCTATTTCAATCGAATTCATTGCGGATTTTAAATAATCATTTTTGTATTGGGTAAAAATGAGAATTCTTTCATCATAAAAAAATCTATCTTTTCTTCGTTTTATATTTTTTCTGCCTTCTAGCTTGTTGGTTTGTAGGATGTAAAAAAAAAGAAAAATTTGTCCAACCATAATGGAAATTGTTTATGTTGAAAAACATAAAACGAAGATTTAAGTACCAAACTGTCCAGTCGTTTAGATATGAGAAAGCAAATTTCAACGGGCGTTAAAAATGAGCTTACTGTTAAGATTGAAAATAAATTTCATGATACTGATCTATCTGAAATTCTTGTGCCTTTGAATTACCTTAAGCGAACAGAGATTGAAGAATGCCTGCAACATGATTCATGGGAATTATTTATTAATGCCGTTAACCGCAAATTTAAGGATGCCAAAATCCGCGCTGCGAGATTGAAATAAAACTCCTTTTCCTCGGCTGGTTTCTCTACAGAATGAAATTGTATATTCAGGGAAATTTAAAATTGAATAAGAGAAATCCAGCACATTGTCAATATTTTAATTTTATTACTCGTTGACTCCAAAAAACAAAATAATTTTACAGTCAAATAAATGAATAGGTCAAGATTAATTTTCAGAATAATCTTCTTTCTTCTCAGTCTTTTTCTGCTGGTGTATGTAAACCAAAAGACGGATGACAACACCATTTCCATTGTCGAGTTCAAGCTCAAAACAATTCAAAAAATTCAAAACGACTCGTTGGATTCCAGGCAGAAATTGGAGACGGTGCTGAATGACACAACAAAGTTTATCGACAACACATCGCATGTTAGAAAAGGAATCCATTATCTCATCGGCTTGTTAGTATTGTGGGGTATAATCGAAATGATTTTCGTAATACGGGAGAGAAGAAATTATGGACAGCAATAAATCAAATTGCTGATTCAGCACATATCACGACCAACCTTACTTACTCCTTTTTGATTTTGCTTCGCGTATTAGTGTACGCTCGGCATTCTCTTTATTAATGTAAGCGTAATTACCTCTGCCCAATTCAGAAAGTTTCTTCAAATTTTTTGAAGCATTATTCTGTTTCCCAAAATTAAAGATGGTAAGAAAAATATCTTCAGTCGAAAACTTACCTATCAATTGGCGCATCTCTTCACTTACCGGAAACTCGCCATCGGTTGCTAATATAATTCTATTATTACCACCGCGAAGGTAATTGGCATCGGCTACTTTGTACGCAAGCTTTAAGCCGGCATTGCCATCCGTTTTACCAGAAGAGGTTAGTTCATTAATTACGTTTCTTATTTTCTCTTCTTCTTTAAAGGAGGTAGGTTGTAATAACACTTTTGCTTTACCAGAATAAATTAAAATCGAAACTTTATCTTCTTGTCGCATCATCGAAAGCATACTCAACACCGATTGTTTTAAGAGCGGAAGTTTTTCGGGCGCATTCATCGAACCCGAAACGTCAAGCAACAGAACCATGTTGTTAATGGCATATCCTTCCATGCTGCGAATGTTTTCACCGGGCTCTCCAATATATATCGTGTCGCGTTTTTCAATATACACTGTATCATGAAGCACTTTCGTTTTTGAAGTAGAAGTATTTCTAACGGTTGCAACAGGCGTAATCGGAGGATTCTCATGAACCACTTCTTTGGTCACTGCTGGTGCAATTACCTTAGTCGGTTCCTTCTCTCCTTCCTTCTTTTTAGGATATTGTATTTCAAAT
>JBBRFY010000103.1:0-14970 GCA_038241205.1 Cytophagales bacterium | reverse complement strand
TCATCTATGCCTGCACTTACTTGTAATAATCCGCTTTGGTAGAATGATAATGCATCTGTAGAGGTTCTAGTAACCCAAGCCTCGCCATTTACCAAACACCCAAAAGTGTTTTTACCTTGTTGGGTAGCAGGCGGAAGTTTTTCTAGTTCTGTTTTTGGATTGATGATGTCATCACAACTTTCACATCCAGTGAGGAGAATGAACATCAGAAAACAAAAAAGTTTTTTCATAAGGTCAGTTATTTGAAGTCAACGTAGTGCAGATAATAATTAAAATTACGAGTACCACGGGTAATGCACTACCACAAATCAATCATTCTTTAGCGTATTTCAAATGGAATTAAAAACTAAGAATAACAAAAGAAAAAACACAAGTCCATTAATTCCGTGTAAGCTCTTTCATACTGTATTTTCAATTTCAATAATTCCCCTTACCTTATCAGTTCAAACCCTTCTTCTATGCTCAAAAAAATACTGGCTCTTCTCGCGATTGGTTTCGCATCTCTTTCTGGATTTTCGCAAGCCTTGTGGCTTCGCTATCCTGCCATCTCACCCGATGGAAAACAAATCGTATTCAGCTATCGCGGTGACGTATACATTACTCCTACCTCAGGAGGTATTGCCCAGCCGTTAACGATTCATGATGCCTACGATTTTTCTCCCGTCTGGTCGCCCGATGGAAAGCAAATTGCTTTTGCTTCAAACCGTTATGGCAACTTTGATGTGTTTATTGTCTCTAGTAATGGAGGCGATCCTAAACGTCTTACCTATCACTCCGCTTCGGAAATGCCAACTGATTTTACTCCCGATGGAAAAAATGTTCTCTTCAACACACACATGGAAGACTTAGCGAGCAACATTCAGTTCCCGATGGGTGGATTGAATGAACTCTATTCTGTTCCGGTTAATGGTGGTCGCACCAAAATGATTAAGCCCACCACGGCCAACGATGCACAGATCAGTAAAGATGGAAGTAAAATAATTTTCACCGATTGGAAAGGTTATGAAAATGACTGGCGCAAGCATCATCAATCTAGTGTAACGCGTGATGTCTGGTTGTATGATGTCACTCTAAAAAAACATACTCAACTCAGCACGTTTAAAGGTGAAGACCGAAATGCAGTATTCGCTCCGAGCGAGAAAGAAATTTATTTTCTAACAGAACAGTTTGGTGATTTTAATGTTGCCAAAATGAGTTTAGATAATCCACAAAGTGTAACACCCGTAACCAATCATCAAAAACATCCCGTTCGTTTTTTATCGATTGCCGATGATGGAACGCTTTGCTATAGTTTCAATGGAGAACTTTATACCCGCAAGGCAGGCGATGCCAATTCAACAAAGGTAAATGTCAACATCATTACAGAAAACAAAGAAAAAAATCCGGCAATGCTTCAGGCGATGCGAGGAGCAACCGAATTTAGTATTTCACCGGAAGGAAAAGAGATAGCGGTAATTGTACGCGGGGAAGTTTTTGTTACCTCTACCGAACACGGAACAACCAAACGCATTACGCACACACCCGAGCAAGAACGCTCCGTTAGTTTTAGTCCCGATGGAAAATCGTTACTCTATGCTTCCGAGCGTGGCAACAGTTGGAAATTGTATCAAACAAAAATAGTACGACCAGAAGAAAAACTTTTTTCCTTATCAACAGTACTTAAAGAAGAACCCATTTTAGTTTCAGATAAAGAAACGTTCCAACCAAAATTTTCGCCTGACGGAAAAGAAGTGGCGTATTTAGAAGAGCGCGTTACATTAAAAGTTCTCAATCTTGCAACCAAAGTAAGTCGAACCATTTTAGATGGAAAATATAATTACTCCTACAGTGATGGTGATCAATGGTACGATTGGTCACCGGATGGGAAATGGTTTCTGGTAAATTTTAACAGCACAGGTCGCTGGTCAGCCGAAGTAGGGTTGGTAGATGCCCAAGGTAAACAGAACTTGGTAAACCTAACCAATAGTGGATACAGCGATTATATACCACGCTGGATGCAAAAAGGAAAATCGATGATTTGGTTTTCAGATCGCAACGGTATGCGCAGTCATGCCAGCTGGGGTTCGCAAGGTGACGTGTACGCGATGTACTTTACGCGTGACGCTTGGAATAAATTCAAACTCAACAAAGAAGAATTTGATTTACTGAAAGAAGCTGAGAAAGAGGAAGAGAAAAAGAAAGAAAAATCAGATGAAGAAAAGAAGGATAAAGACAAGGCGAAGAAAAAAGAGGAGGATGAAAAAGATAAAAAGGATGATAAAATAGAAAAGGTTGAAATTGAACTCGAACACCTTGAAGATCGAAAAGCACGGCTCACCATTCATTCGTCCGATCTTTCCGATGCTATTCTTTCATTGGATGGCGAACAACTTTTCTACTTAGCCAAATTTGAAAAGGGATATGATCTCTGGGTTCAAAAGTTTCGCGATCATGAAACAAAGCTATTGGTGAAGTTAGAAGGCCACACCGGTGGTTTGCAAATGGATAAAGAAGGTAAATTTATTTTTGCTATTTCGGGCGATAACATCATTCGTATAAATGTTGAGAACAACGAACAAAAATCAATTGGCTACAAAGCAGAGATCGATCTCGACTTTAAAAAGGAACGTGACTACATGTTCGAGCACGTTTGGAGACAAGTGCAAAAGAAATTCTATAACGAAAAATTACACGGTGTCGATTGGAATTTTTACAAGCAAGAGTATTCAAGATTCTTGCCGCACATCAACAACAATTTTGATTACACGGAGATGTTGAGTGAAATGCTCGGTGAGCTCAATGCTTCGCACACAGGTTCAGGCTACATTTACAATGATCCTAATGGAGATAAAACAGCAAGACTCGGTGCGTTTTTTGACGATACCTATGCCGGAACTGGTTTAAAAATTAGCGAAGTAATTGAAAAAAGTCCTTTGGATGAAGCGAAAGAAAAAATTACCACCGGAATGATCATTAAAAAGATTGACGGTATTGAACTCGTACCTACCGTGAACTATTATGAGTTATTAAATCGCAAAGCCGGACAACCTACCTTGTTATCTATCGAAGATGTGGTTGCCAAGAAAACATTTGATGTTGTTATTAAGCCTATCAGTATCGGTGCTGAAAATGAATTACTATACGATCGCTGGGTTAAAAAGATGAGAGACCTTACGGATAAATTATCGGGAGGTAAAATTGGTTACACACACGTGCGTGGAATGGATGATGAAAGTTTCCGTGAATCATACAGTGAAATATTGGGAAGAATGGTAGACAAGAAAGCACTCATTGTAGATACTCGTTTTAATGGCGGTGGATGGTTGCACGATGATCTTGCTTCCTTACTCGCAGGAAAAAAATATGTTGACTTAGAACCGCGTGGACAAAAGATAGGCTCAGAACCAGAAAAGAAATGGTATAAACCTTCTGTCGTGTTGATGAGTGAAAGCAATTACTCTGATGCGCACTTCTTTCCCTTTACGTATAAAGCCTTGAACATTGGTAAGCTTGTTGGTATGCCTGTTCCCGGAACAGCCACTGCAGTATGGTGGGAATTGATACAAGACAATACGATCTACTTTGGCATTCCGCAGGTTGGTGTAAAAGACATGAATGGAAATTACCTTGAGAACCAACAGCTCGAACCCGATTACAAAGTGGCTCAAAGTTTGGATGAAGTTATCAAGAATCGTGACGAGCAATTGGAAAAAGCTGTAGAGGTTTTATTGAAGGATATAAAATAAGAAGAGCTACTCGAGTATCGTAAAGAAGATTAACATGAAACTGAAAAACAAAAAGTTGGTAAAGAATGCATCGATCATCACTTGCCTTCTTTTTGTTTTTATTCCATTAACCAGTGTTGCGCAGAAAAGCACGTATAAAGGATTTCCATCATTGGTGTGGCCTAAACTTTACAACATAACATTTGAAAAAGGAAAAGATGCCTTGGGCACTTTTGATAAACCTGTATTTACTCCCGCTGTAAAAGCAATGGATGGAAAATCCATTATCCTTCCGGGTTATATGGTTCCGTTCGAGGGCGGCATGAAGGGAAATCATTTTATGTTTTCATCGATGCCGTTGAACGCGTGTTTCTTTTGTGGCGTTGGCGGACCTGAAACTGTTGTTGAAGTCTATACATCCAGCACCGTAAACTATTCTGAAAAACCCATTGAGATTAAAGGTATTTTGAAACTCAACAGCAAAGATCCAGATAAGATGATCTATGTTATTGAAAACGCTGAGATATTAGGAGATGTAGGTTTCTAGAAATCTTCTCAAAATTTTAATGTAATAAAAGGGGCAATAAAATTTGCTCCTTTTCTATTGAAGTGAGTCGCACAAATACGGGGCGCATTTCAAATTGTTGCAGTCCATCAGAAGTCAGGGCTAAAGCCCATTCGAAATTCCGACAATAACCACGGCCTTAAGGCGGTGGTTATACCCTAAACTTAATCGGGGCTTTAGCCCATAACGCGACCATTCGAAATGCAACCCAATACACACCCCAATAAATCAAACTGATAGTATCTATATTTACATAGGTAATAACTATATGAACCTTCAGCAACTCGAATATATTATTGCAGTCGATACCCATCGACACTTTGCCAGAGCAGCAGAGAAAACTCATGTTACACAACCTACCCTGAGCATGATGATTCAAAAATTAGAAGAGGAACTAGGCATTCGAATTTTTGATAGAAGTAAAAAACCGGTTACGCCAACACAAGAGGGTGAACAAATTATTTCGCGCGCCAAACAAATAGTTGCAGATGTAAGTCGGCTAAAAGAATATACAAAGGAACGTAAACACGAAATATCAGGCGAGTTAAAATTGGCAGTAATACCAACTCTCGCTCCTTATCTTCTCCCATTATTTATTAAATCATTTGTAGACAATCATCCGCTGCTAAAAATTACCATTCGCGAGTTGGTAACAAACGATATGATTACATCGCTAAAAAATGGCGACATCGATATTGGATTATTGGCAACTCCTTTACATGATCCTAAACTGAAAGAGCATCCTATATTTTACGAAGAATTTTTTGCTTACGTAGCCGATGAAGAAAAGATGTCGAAAAAAAAATACCTATTGGCCAACGATATTGATTTGAGCAAACTTTGGTTATTGGAAGAAGGTCACTGCCTTCGCAATCAGGTGTTCGATTTATGCGAATTAAAGAAAAAAGACTTTGCAAGCGATCGCCTTCACTATGAGGCCGGAAGTATTGAGACTTTAAAGAATTTAGTAGATCATCACAAAGGCATCACTATACTCCCTTATTTGGCAACTCTTGATTTAACTACAAAACAAAAAGCAAAAATTCGTGAGTTCGGTCATCCTAAACCAGTGCGCGAAATTAGTCTTGTTGTCAATAACAATTTTTACCGTTCAAGCATGCTCGCATCTCTACGAGCAGAGATAGAAAAACAATTACCTTTATCTATGCGCAAAACGGGAAAGAAAAGAGTGTTGCCAATTTAAGTGCACAACGTTTGAAAGTGTTTAGATTTGTTTGCGTCAACCTAGCCCAAATGCCATGTCGAACTGGAAAATTAAAATATCACTTTTCCTTAACTACTTTGTCTTCGCTATTCTTCTCAATAGCGTGGGCACCGTTATTTTACAAGTGCAAGGAAACTTTAATGTCACTGAATCATCAGCCAGTGTGTTGGAAGCATTTAAAGACTTAAGCATTGCAATCGTTTCGTTCTTTGTTGCATCCTACATCACGCGCATCGGGTATAAAAATGCCATGCTCATTGCACTTGGATTTATCGCAATAGTTTGTTTACTCATGCCTTCTCTTCCAAGTTTTGCCATGACTAAACTCCTCTTTGCTGCTGTTGGTACTTGCTTTGCGCTGATTAAAGTTTCAGTGTATGCCACCATTGGTATCATTACAGAAAACAAAAAAGATCACGCGAGCTTTATGAATTTTATTGAATCGTTTTTTATGATCGGCATCCTTACGGGATATTTTATTTTCAGTGCATTCGTTCAAGACGGTGATCCGCAATCAACAAAATGGTTTAATGTCTATTACTTATTAGCAGGAATTGCAATTGCGGCATTTTTATTATTATTCAGTACAGCGCTTGATGAATCATCTGTAAAAGCAACAGAAGCAAAACCTTTTGTCGAAGATTTTATTGACATGTTTAAACTTGCGGTGGCGCCTCTCGTTCTTGTATTCATTTTGAGTGCCTTTACCTATGTGCTCATCGAGCAAAGTATTATGAGTTGGCTGCCTACATTCAATAGCAAAGTACTTCAACTTCCTACTACACTCAGTATTCAAATGGCAAGTATTCTTGCAGCAGCCACAGCGTTAGGAAGATTTGTTGCCGGCATTGTACTGCGCAAACTTCAGTGGTTTTTGGTGTTAATGTTTTGTTTACTATGTGCTAGTGTGTTGGTGCTGGTTGCCATTCCATTGGCACAACAATCAGGTAATGAAGTAACGGGATGGAGCAACGCACCGCTTGGTGCATTTGTGTTTCCTTTAATTGGATTATTTCTCGCGCCAATTTATCCTGCCATCAACTCCGTTATTCTCAGCACACTGCCTGCGCGACAACATGGTGCTATGTCAGGCTTGATCGTAATTTTTTCTGCACTGGGCGGAACTACAGGTTCTATAATCACCGGAAATATTTTCGAAGCATATGGTGGGCAAATTGCATTTTATTTTTCGCTGGTACCCATTGGCATCTTGATGATCTGTTTGTTCTTCTTTAACCGACTTCAAAAAAAATCGGAAGCTAATGTTGAGTTTGTTTCTGGAGGCGGACATTAATACAACTCGTATGGCAACATTACAAATTCATAAACTTGGTCTTCTCTTTGAAGAGGTTCAAATGAAAAATATTCTGGACGATGGTAAAACGTTTCCAGATTGCGTGCCGAAAAGAAATGTAGAGGACATCAACAGTGCTTACCTTCAACAGAAAAATCAGTTTGATTTTAATTTAAAGAAATTTGTTGAAGCCAATTTCAGTTTGCCCAAAGCATATTCTACCGGATACAAAAGTGATGTATCAAAACCAATCAAAAATCACATTGAAGAACTTTGGAATATTCTTACACGTGAACCCGACAATGAATCAAGTTCATTGATCCCATTACCTTTTCCTTACATCGTTCCGGGTGGAAGGTTTCGTGAAAGTTATTATTGGGATAGTTATTTTACCATGTTGGGTCTTCGCGCATCCAACCGCGTTGATCTCATTCAAAATATGGTGGACAACTTTTCTTACCTCATCACAACGGTAGGATACATACCAAATGGAAACCGAACATATTTCTTAGGAAGATCGCAGCCTCCGTTTTTTTCTTTAATGGTTCAATTATTATGTGACGTAAAAAAAGAAAACGATGCATTGACAAAGTACCTTCCTTCACTGGAGAAGGAATATCAATTTTGGATGAAAGGTTCTGAAACAACAACAGTAAAGTATCGTGTTGTTCGATTGCCTGATGGTTCAATCCTGAATAGGTATTGGGATGAAAATAATTCTCCAAGGCCGGAATCTTATAAAGAAGATGTTGAACTTTCTCATCAATCAAAACAAAAACCTGAAGAACTCTTTCGTCATCTTCGTGCTGCAGCAGAATCAGGTTGGGATTTTAGCAGCCGTTGGTTTAAGGATGATTCTTCATTTGACACAATCCATACCACTGATATTATTCCGATTGATCTAAATTGTTTGTTGTTAAACTTAGAGCATACACTTGGCGAAGGATATCGTGCCGCTGAAGAAAAAGAAAAATCTTTATATTACCTATCCCAAGCAAGCAAGCGCAAAGATGCCATCTTAAACTATTGTTGGAGTGATGATAAAAAATTCTTTTTTGATTACGATTTTATTGCTCAAAAACGAAAACAACATTTCACTCTCGCTGCGGCATTTCCTTTGTTTTTTAAAATTGCATCGACCGAACAAGCAAATGCGGTCGCGCAAATTCTTAAATTAAAGTTTCTAAAGCACGGTGGTCTTTCAACAACATTGATTACAACGGGTCAGCAATGGGATGCACCAAACGGATGGGCGCCTCTGCAATGGATTACCTATCGCGCACTTTTGCATTACAATTTAAATGAACTTGCTCAGGAAATAAAAAACCGATGGACGTGTGCGAACCTTACTGTTTTTAAAAATTCAGGAAAGATGACAGAGAAGTACGATGTTTGGAGTGAGCATGGAGAAGCCAGTGGTGGTGAGTATCCAAATCAGGATGGGTTCGGTTGGACCAACGGAGTTTATATGGCGATGACGGAGGATTTATAAGCACAGATCTCTGGTTCTTCAGCAGAACAAATCCTTATCTCAAAATTGTATTATATAATCCGTTTTCAATTAAAGTTTATATAAAGCTTGAATATGTATTGGCATTGTATTTAAAATTAACAATGCCATTGCAACACCTTTACTCCTGCTATTCTTTATCAATCGCTAACGATGCCTTAACTTCTATAGGGTTCGTTAGTATTTTATGCACCGGACAGGAGTGTGCAATTTCTAGCAATCGTTCGCGCTGTTTGTCATCCACTTCTCCCACAAAAGAAACTGTTAATTCAAAAACAGTCTTTCCCTCAACGCTTTCAAATGTAACATCTACTTTAATTTGATCGACTGGCCATTTTTTTCTATCCGCATACATTCGCAAAGTAATAGCAGTGCAAGATGCTAATGAGATCATTAAAAATTCATTGGGGGACGCGCCTAGATTTGTTCCGTTTAATTCAATGGGCTCATCGGCAAGCAAGTAATGACCTGAAGTAATCAGTTCCGTTTTATATTGATCTTTACCTATAATAGCAGTTACCATATTAAAATTTTTTATTTATTACAAATGCACTCTGCACATACCGCTCACGTGGAGAAAGTTCACGCTGCTTCAAATTTTCATCCAACATTTCAACATCACCAGCATAACCAATAGCCATCATTACACCAAATTCATAATGGTCTGGAATATTTAAAAGTTCTTTTGCTTTTTGATGATCGTATCCACCCATTTGATGAACATTTAAACCAAGATGGGTTGCCTGAAGAGAAAGAAATGCGTTGGCTCCGCCAAGATCATATTTAGCTGAACCATTGGGTTGATCATTTCGAAGAAAATTTTTCCGCGCCAGACTTAAAATAAGGAGTTGCGCATTGGTAGCCCAAACCTGGTTGGCCGCATGTAAAATACTTAATAGTGTAGACCACAATTCTGTTTGATCTTTCGTAGCATAAATGTAAGTCCACGGTTGCTCATTATTGCTTGATGGTGCCCAACGTGCCGCTTCAAACAAGGAAGTTATTTTTTCTTGTTCAATAGGCATGTCGCTATACGCGCGTCTGCTTCTCCTTTCATGAATTTGTGTTATAACCGGAGATTCAAAGTGTACTGACTTTTGCATGATAATTTCTGTTTTCAAAATAAACGATGGCAAGGTAGGTTTATAACAGCAATTCATTGTAAGAGTTCAACTATTCAACTAGTAGAATTTAGTCTTAAGTATTGAGTCGCTAGTATGAATAAAAATATGAACTCACATTTTACTCAGTACTTATTTCTAAAGACTCAATACTCTAGTAGAATCCCTACTATCTTAATTCATTGGAACATCGATCAATAAAATTTCGGCATCACCATCCGCAACAATTGAAAAATTGTCTACGTCCCAAATGCCGAAGCCATCGCGTTTGTGAAGTTGTTGATCGTTGATTTTCACATCTCCTTCCAACAAAAAAGCATACACTCCATTGCCTTTTTTCCTAACAGTATATTCTGTTTTAAATCCGCTCTTTAAATTCCCAAGATGGAACCACGCATCCTGATTAATCAAAACGCCATCTTCACCGTGTACTGGAGTTACTACTTGCTGAAGTTTGTTCACGCGATCTTCGGGATTAAAATTAATTTGTTCATAACGCGGCTGAATATTTTTCTCTTTCGGGAAAACCCAAATCTGCAAGAAGTTCACTGTCGAATCGGGATTCTTATTATACTCAGAATGTTGAATGCCTGTTCCGGCACTTATTATTTGAACATCATTTTGCCGTATAACCGCGACAGTGCCCATGCTATCCTTGTGTTCAAGATCGCCCTTTAAAGGAATGGATATTATTTCCATGTTATCGTGTGCGTGGGTTCCGAATCCTTTACCTCCATCTACAACGTCATCATTCAACACGCGCAACATTCCGAAGTGCATTCGGGTTGGATCGTAATAATTCGCGAAACTAAACGTGTGATGTGAGTTAAGCCATCCGTGGTTTGCTTTACCTCTACTTTCGGCTTTGTGAATTATCGTTTTCATAATCGTGATTTGCCTTGTTTAACGATTCAATCTTAAAAAAAGTTACAACAATTATTGTATTTACAAGTATTTGATAGTACTGATGGTATGGGTTAAAAAAAGCCGATAAAAGAAGAAATCATTTGACCGATAATTCACAAATCAATACCATATCCGTCCAGGGTGACAAGAAAAATAATCTATACAATACATTGATTTTTGTTTTTTCGATGATCCTAAACACAGGCTTAGCCAATTGCATTAGCCACGCATATCATTCCATCATTTTTTCTTAACGTTTATGGCAAAAGAATATATTGCTCCGATCTGCGAAGAAAGTAGAATACTTACTTCTCCCAACCCGTTGTTTTTGTAGCACCGCTATCAATCTGATAATTTTCTGATGCAATTGCATATCTTGTCTTCTATCATGAATCCATTCCATTTATTCCGCATTCTTTTGCTGTTGCTTTTCGTTGACTATGCAGCTGCGCAGGATCCCACTGCTTTGCCAGTGGTTGATCTGGATGAGACGCTGACATACAAGGAAATCGGAAAACAGGTAGATGTATTGGAAGATCCTTCCGGGCAATTGACCTTCGAACAGGTGCGTTCACCACGTTACGATCAGCTTTTTATCCGAAGCAACCAGGCTACACCCAATTTCGGATATTCTAGATCCCATTTCTGGATACGGTTTAAGGTAAAAAATACATCTGCTGGAAAACATAAAAAGTGGTTGTTGGAAACCGGCAACCCGCTGCTCACCAGTGTTCAGTTCTTTTCTATTAACGAAGCGGGTGCAGTTGTATTTAACCAGACCGGCAAGTTCATTCCTATTGAAGCAAGGAAGATCAAAGAACGCCCTTTGCTGTTTGAACTGGATGTGCCCGAGAAGGAAGAACGCACTATTTTTCTTTGCGTTTCTGGCAATGACAATAAGTTATTCAAAACCATTGTGTGGGAACAACAACGGCTGCTCGATTATATCCGTCATTATGATATTATACTAAGCGTCTATTTCGGAATTTTGCTTGCGCTGGTTTTATATAATCTCTTCCTCTACTTTGCCATTTTTGATGTTAGTTATCTCTTCTATGTTTTCTTCATTAGCGGCATTATACTTACACAACTATCTGTTACCGGCTTCGGTTTTCAGCATCTGGGTGGCGCTACCTTTTTCAATGACTTCAACTTCTGGATTTATTGCTTCCTCACCTTCATATTTGGTACAGCTTTTAGCGTACGGTTTCTGAATGTAAAACACTACTACCCACTTCTGTATCGAGTTGCCTTAGGTTACATTATTGTTACATTTATTTTAATGACTATCGTGCTTTACGGGCTAAACCAGCCGTACTTTCTTACTGCATTGAAGGCTTCCTCGGTATTGGCAGTAACTAATACAGCAGGCCTGCTCGCTATCAGTGTACTCATTATGAAAAAAGGGCACCGGCCTGCCCGCTATTTTTTAATTGGCTGGTCCGTGTTGCTAACCGCTGTAGTCTGTATGTTATTAAAACACCTGGGGTATCTGCCTATCAACTGGTTTACCACCTTTTTTGTGAAGATGGCAACTACCTTTGAAGTACTTGTACTGTCGCTTGGTTTAGCCGATCGTTTTCATACCGTAACCATGGAACTCAAAGTAAAAACAATTCAATCAGAAAAAATGGTTGAGTCCGAAAAAATGAAATCGGATTTCTTTTCCAATGTATCGCACGAGTTCCGCACACCGCTGTCACTCATACTTTCACCTCTGGAGAGAATTCTTGCCAACAAAGAAACCAACTCTTTCAGTGAGCAGCATAAGATGATGCACCGCAATGCCAAGCGCCTGCTGCAATTGGTAAACCAGCTATTGTACCTTACCAAATTGGATAACAAGGCAGCAAAGCTGAAGCTACAGGAAGAAGATGTTTTAAAAGAAATACGGTTTGTTGCTTCCTACTTTGAATCACTGGCCCATGAAACACAAATTACGTTTCATCTTTCCTTCCCTTGCGAAACAATTCCACTTCCTGTCGACAAAGAAAAGCTAGAGATCATCATCGTCAATCTTCTTTCCAATGCATTTAAGTTTACACATGCTGGCGGCAGTGTAACACTCTCGGTGGCTTCGGTATTCGATCCTCCTTCGGGCATCAATAAAGCAAAGCATACCAGCTGGACAAAAATCACGATAAAGGATTCTGGTATAGGAATTTCTCCAGATCAACTGGATAAAATTTTTGACCGGTTTTATCAGGTGAATAATTCCAGCATACGCGAGTACGAAGGTACGGGCATCGGGCTTTCCCTGGTAAAGGAATTAGTGCAGCTTCATCATGGTAAATTAGAAGTACATAGCGAATACGGTAAGGGAAGTGAATTCATCATCTACCTTCCTGGCGAACGGCATGCCTATGCCACAACCGATTTCCTTCCAGCAGAACAAGTGGTTGGTGAGACCTTTGCGCCTCTGCACTTTGCAGAAGAAGCAGAGCAAGAGAAACCCATTTCCAACTCATCGGCATACCGCTATCAGATCCTAATCGTAGAAGACAATACTGACTTCAGGACTTTTACCAAAAGTATATTACAAGATGTGTACGAAGTGATCGAAGCGGTTGACGGGCAGCAAGGCTGGCGGGTGGCACAGGAGAAAATTCCTGATCTGATTGTAGCCGACATGATGATGCCTAAAATGGATGGGCTGCAACTGTGTAAGAAATTAAAAGAAGACATGAACACCAGCCACATTCCGGTTATTCTTTTAACTGCGCGTCAAGCCTCCGATTATAAACTAAAAGGATTGGAAACCGGTGCCGATGAATACCTCACCAAACCTTTTGATACCAACGAGCTGCTGGTGCGTGTTCGTAATCTGATCGAGCAACGAAAGAGGCTACGAGAAAAATTTTCAAAAGAAGGATTTCTTAATTATCACCCGACACAAACCGATTCAGCTAATGACGTGTTTCTTGTGAAAGTGCGTGCAACGCTGAATAAACATCACAACCAATCGGCCTTTGGGGTAGAAGATTTTGCTGCCGCGATGAATATGAGCCGCACACAACTGCATCGCAAACTCGCAGCACTTACCTCCCAATCGGCCAGCGAAGTACTTCGAAATTATCGGCTGGACAAAGCTGCAGACCTACTTAAGCAAAAAGCAGGTAATGTATCTGAAGTTGCCTACCAGGTAGGGTACGAAAATCTGTCTTATTTCTCCAAAGCCTTTCGCGAGAAATTTGGTCAGTTGCCTTCCGAATTCTGAAGTAAGCAACACTATCCTTTCCTGTTCAACCGCTAAAAAGCAGTTTTTCGATTGTTTCTGCATGACCATGGAACGCCAGTGCTATACAAAGAAACAGTAGCGTTAACCGATTTTTTCATTTTCCCCAACATTTGTGTAGGCAAAAAAAGAACTTAAAAATTCAGAAAAGGAGGGATTACGCTAAAATGAAAAACTCATTTTTCCGGTCTGTTTTACTTTATATGCGCTGCAGTAGCACTGGGCTAATTCTCCGCAGAGTCTCCCGTCTCGGACACACTCTGGCAGAAGGGAACAGAAAGAATGAAGGGAACACATGAATAGAATAGTAAAAAGCTGTAGGCTTTAAGTAAATGACACACGAACCAGAATATATTTTGAAAGGATCACGCTTGTTAGTGAAGAACGCCAACCGAGGGCAGAGAAAGGAAGCCCATTTTAATTATATGGTACATAACCACAACGAGCAATCTGTTCGCATTTCTACAATACAACAACAATCCTCTTACTCTTTAGCTTTGGCGGCTATCGGAATGTTTTTAGTAACCAAGAAGATTTGAATTTCCTATTGTGTAATGACGACTATAATCACTACCAATACCCACCAACAAATAACCCTAACACTAACTGCATGACAAAATATTTACCATTTCTTCCATTTGCATTTCTGTTGGGTTGCTTTGCCTCCTTTGGGCAGGTACCCACCATCAACTCCTTCACGCCTGCAAGTGGGCCAGTAGGTACATCGTTAACCATTTCAGGAACAAATTTCAGCAGTAGTCCTACTAGCAATATTGTTTTCTTCGGTGCAACTAGAGCCGCTGTAAATTATGCTGCCAAACAGGACTTCTCTTTGGGATCAACTCCCACTTATATTTCCGTTGGCGATCTTGATGGAGATGGGAAGGCCGATCTAGCAGTGTCAAATTTCGGTAGCAATACTGTATCCGTATTGAGGAATACAATTCCCGCACCTGAACCCACAGCCCAACCTACCAATTTAATTTTTTCTCCTGTAGGTGGTGGAGAGTTGACCCTTTCCTATACTGCTGCTTCTGGAAATCCTGATGGATACATTATTATCCGCAAACAAGGATCGCCACCAACTACTGATCCTGTTGATGGAACCGATTATATTGAATCCGATGCATTGGGAGATGGTGAAGTTGTTTACGTGGGCAATAGTCTTACTTTTTTTGATGAATCTTTGAGTGGAAGCACAACTTATTTTTACAAAATATATGCTTACAACGGTAGTGGCACTACAATAAATTTTCTTACAGCATTACCTCCTCTTTCAGGCAACCAGATAACAGGTGTTTCAGGCGTATTCTACTCTCGCCAAAACGGAAATTGGAATAATCCGAGTACATGGTCTACAATAGATTCAAGCGGCCCGTCTGCATTTGAAGTTCCTATTGGGAGTACCGG
>JBBRFY010000102.1:0-15032 GCA_038241205.1 Cytophagales bacterium | reverse complement strand
CAAATTATGACGTAACATTTTTGAAAAAAATAAATGCATTCATTTAAAGTCACATTATAGAACCACTAAGTCGCACGAACCATACAGTGTAGTACAGCCACAAAGTTTCTTAAAAATTAGAGCAAGAAAAAGCCCCTCGTCCAGGGGCTAGAGTTCTTCTAAAATTTTTCATTAACCTAAACTTATTGAAGAAATTTCTATATCTGAGGAAGAACTCCTGCGCAAAGGTCATTGATTTTTTTGCTACTATAAGCAATGCAATGAAGATTATTTTATTATGGTTTTATTACCGAATTAAATCTAACTGATATTTTATGGCTAATAAAACGGAGCCCGTTTAATTAATTCTAGTTGCGAATGAGATGACCTTGCCAAGTTTGGAGTTTGTTATCCATTATACCAAACCACAATGGTGGAAAAAGGGCGATGATAATCATGGTAGGATAACCAAATGGAAGTTGTGGACTTTCATCATAATGCTTTAATATCTGATACCGTTTGTAGGCAAAGGCATGATGGTCAGAATGACGTTGTAATTGAAAAAGAAAAAAATTACTAAGCAACTGACTGGCATTCCACGAATGAATTGGATTTACCAGCTCAAATTTTCCGGGTTTAATTTCTCTGCGTAAAATTCCATAATGCTCAACGTAATTTACTAATTCGAGTAGTGTAAACGCTGCAATGCTTTGAAGAAAAAGAAAGATAGGCACCTCCCATACTATCCGTTCGTGTATGAAACAAAACAATAGTGTTATAGCTAAAATGAAAAGAAAAGGTATAAGTGCAAACCAAATCATTTCATTGCGAATGTTCCAAAAACCGAACCCTTTATTCTTTAGACTTTCCTTCTCTATTTTTAACGCATGCGAGTATCCGCCAAATACAGACCGAAACCAAAACGCATAAAACGTTTCACCTTTTCTTGCTGTTGCAGGGTCGCTTAGCGTGGCAACGTGTACATGATGACCGCGATTGTGTTCGATGTAGAAATGCATATAATAAACCGTCATGAGTAAAAGTTTACTATAGAATTTTTCTATCGCTGTTTTTTTATGACCAAGTTCGTGTGCAACCGTAATTCCAATTCCGCCTGTTACTAAAGAAAAACTGAGTATAAACCCTACCCACTCTGTTATTGATTGAAGTCGACCACTCGCTGCGGCATAGGCTCCCCAAAATATAAAAGCCAATTGTACATACGTCCATATGTAGGTAACAAACCGATAGTAGAATTCTGATCCAACAACTTTTTCTTCTTCGTCTGAAAGATTTTTTTTATCGATGCCGAGCAGCTCATCGAAGATAGGTAGAAGTAAAAATGCAAAGGCGATGGCGAAATAATTGGCGAGGCCACCAATGTAAAAACCAATAACAACTAGCGCTACCAGAATGAACGCGGAGAAGAAGCCTATTTTTTTAATGATTGAATTCATGGTTCGAAATTACGAAAACCTTTGTTTGGATGGCGTGCGATAGTTAACTTATTCATTGGATATCATTTGAAAAACTGGTTTTTTTTCAAATGACTGGTTTGGATCAATGTCTTTCAAAAAGGACGCATGTTGCTCCAAAAATTGATTGTAGTGCGTAGCCATTATATCGTATTCTTCCCGATAATTAATGACACGCTGATCGGCCAAACGAACCTCATCTGCTAATTTTTGCAAGGTGGCGTTATGGGTAAACTCAGTTCTGGATTCTGCCAGGCTGATCAATTCGCTTATTAAGGTTGTAGAGGCAAAATCATACTCTTCCACAACATCCGGATTGGCCATCGATTTTTGTGTGTACCGTAAATGTTTGAGTTGTTCCAGTTGTTGTTCGTAAGACGTAAGGATCTCCTTATCGGTAAAATTGGTAATCATTAATTCGTGCACCATGTTGTGCATGGCGAGAATCTTTTCGTTGTCATCGTGTGTCATTATATTCCAGGCTTGGAGCATGCTGTCTTGAATGGCGAGATAGTAATCGGTAAGCGAATCGACCTTGGTAAAAGTTGTATTATTGGTGGCCGCTTTTTTTTCACCACAACCTATTATCAGCATACTAAAAGCGATAGCGCAAGCAGGAATCAGAAATTTCATAGTTTACTTTTTGACTTCGGTTTCAGAACGGTACAAAGAAAGAAATGTTAATCGTGTTTCCCCCAATTTGTAAGATATGTAAGTTTTATTAAGAATTACAAAGGTTTAAACTGTTCGAACGCTTCTTTGCAGTCGTGGCAATAGTGAATTGATCTGCATAGCGTTGGACCAAAGGGAGTTTTCATCTCTGTGTTATCGCCATCACAACGCGGACACTGGGCATGTTCCAGTATTTCGAGATCAGTAAATAAAAAATTTAAAGGAGGAGGAGCGAGTCCATATTTTTTTAGGGCTTGCTTTCCTTTCGTTGATATTTTATCAGATGACCAAGCATCGCGAAAGTTTACCTCTATACTTATGTTTTCGATGCCTTTGTTTTTGAGCAACGCAACAATTTCTTCTTTCATAATATCTAAAGCAGGACACCCAACAAAGGTTGGCGTCATTTCAATATGCACAGCATCATCTGTTATCGTCACATTTGTTATTACCCCCAAATCCACTAGCGACAATACCGGTATCTCGGGATCTTTTACCTCTTCCAGCCATGCATAGATTGTATCGGTTGTTAGTGTTTTCATTGTCAAGCGTAAACAATATCAAAAGAGTTTGGAATAATTTGATTGAGATGATGTTTCAAATGTCGAAGATAATCCTCGGCCAAGAATTGAAGTGAGTAGAGTTTTACTTCACTCTCACCTGTGTCCGATATGTTCAAATAATTTAGCTCATTCATTTCCATCAGTACACTGCAAATCTGGCTATTCATTAACACCCAAAGTTGAATGACATCTTCTTTTTTAGCGTATTGATATCCATTTACCTTCGCCCAGAAATCCTGATCATAAACTATTTTCGAGGGAGTTGTTTCATACTGTCCACAAATAAACCTTCGCAGATTATTATGTGCTGAATCAATTAGATGACCTAGTACTTCTTTCTTACTCCATTTATTTGGTAATGGCTTAGCCGCAAAATCTGCATCCGATATTTCGTTTATCTTATTTCTGAGTTGATCGATAATGTTGTCTAATTCCTGAACTATATTTTTCATTATTAACCTCTTAAACTTTGAACCTTGAACTTTGAACCTTATGCACTACCACTCTGCCCCTGGATCAATGCGAAACACTTCCGACATTTCATCTACTAAAGGTTGAAGATGTTCACTGTGTTTCCCAATTCGGCCACCGAAGACGGGTGTTATTATTTTCCAATCGGGTAACGATAGATTAGTTTGCTGAATGATCTCTTCCACTTTTTTCATCCAGCGTTTTTGTAATTCATTTTCGCCATCAAAGATTCCAGCATTAATTATTTCTTTTTCAAAAGGAGACTCTTCAAATATTCCGAGTGCATAGGGGAGTGCTTTAGTCAACGATCTTTGCAATCGCGAAATACTTTCTTCGGTGGCAGATCCTAGTTGTTTTATCCACGTGTTGGCATGCAAAGTATGATAGCGCAGCTCACCTCTTATTTTTCGTGCAAGCTCAGCCAAGGGCTGATAAGACGATTGACTCAACATCTCAAAACGTATTGCTTCGGACGTATCAAAAAGAAAATGACGTATTAAACTAAAATCATATTCACCATTTGGTAACTCGACCAGAATGCAATTATGAAATTGATTTGTTGGTCGCATAAACGCTAAGGTATCGGGCGCTTGTTCGCCTAGTTGATGGAGGATTGTATAAAGCGCCTGGCTATGACCTACCTTATCTTGTGCCATTGATGAAAACGCAATGTCTTCTTCTAACAATGGACCGAAGCCAGTCCACTCAGAATTACGATGACCAAGAATGAGTTGATCGTCAGCAATTTTATAAAGGAGTTCTTTTAGTGCGAGATCAGACATTATACATTAGGTTTTAGACGCTAGACTTAAGATCAGGATTCACTACTTGCGACTGTTGACTTCTTTTTTCTAAAAATGATTTTAGTTTATCTCCTCCTTTATAATCCGCTGCATCCCGAAATTTCTTTTCGGGTAAGGTAAGCCACAGCTCTTTTTCTTCATCATTTGTAAACCGAATATCATTTGATGCAATGGACCAAATATTAAATACCTTACCTATGTTGAATTGATTCTTTGCAACCGACATTGCCTCCTGCGGTGTTGACGCCTTTACAGATCCAACCTGCACATGTTGCTTGCCGCGCTTTAGTAAATGATAAATTTCAAAAATTTTCTTTTCTGATGTTTGATCTAAAGTATCATCAATTAAACTATACGCATTTTGATCATGCTCTGTGATAGGCGAAACATACACGTTTCTTGTATCTACTACATAAAGCGATGTGCACGTGAATCGTCTTGTAAATGTTTCTTTCGCCAGTATGTATGCCATTTCAAGATTTGGAGCATGCACTGCACCTTCATGCTGAAATGGTTTACTTTCTTTCGGCTGAACAAAAACTTCATACGTTCCGAATTGATCGAGTTGTTCTTTATCCTGACTATTTTGTGGATTACCTATTTCAGGAAGACGATTTACGCGAGGGTCTAGTGAGGTCATTACAGTAATCAGTGTTTGGTAATCGGTAATCGGTATTCGCTAATGTTGTGAAGCTGTTTTGTGACAAAATAATTCAGCTTTGTTAATCATTGAATTTAGCATTTTTCCGATTGAGGAATAATGTTTCAATAATTCACTGGCAAGTTCAATTGAAAAGTAAGAACAATCGTGCGCTGTTTCAATCCAATGCTGAGTTTCCAATTGTTCGCCATCGGCATCAGTAAGCTTGCTAACAAAATGTTTTTCATATCTCCTCTTGGCCAAGCCTCAGCAATTTGTGCCCCAATTGATCGTGATGACCTTCTAATCTGATCTGTAAGGGAGTACATTTCTTCTTTCGGAAACGTCTTCGACAATTCAAAAATTTCTTTAGAAGTAAGCCGCGCAAGTTTATAAACTTCCAAATCCCTAAAGCTCTTTACATATTCCATATCACATAAGATTACCTAAACGACTGACACCGATTACTGATTACCTAATACCGATTACAAATTCAGCTAAGCAAGTGGCATAACATATTCCATAGCTTTCGTGCGCAACGCATCCCTTACCCACTTACCTCTTTCCTCCGCAATGCGTCTTACTTCCAACCGTTCTTTGTTGCAAGGTCCGTCACCATTAATCACTCTTTTAAATTCCTCCCAATCGGGTTCAGTATATTCCCATCGACCTGTTTCTGTATTTTTTTTCAAATTCAAATCCGGAATTATAAAACCGAGCTCCCAGATTTTAGGAACATACATATCCAAAAATTGATTTCGTGTATCATCATTAGTAGACATCTTCACTTTCCATTTCATCAATACCTCTGTATGTGCAGAAATTTTATCGGCTGGCCCGAAGAAGTGCATCATCGGTGCCCACCAACGGTTTATAGCATCCTGAAACATATCACGTTGCTTTGGTGTGCCAGCGGCTAGATAGATAACGCAGTGATGTCCATACTTTAAATGGAAAGACTCTTCTGCACAAATTCTTTCGAGCGCGCGGCAATACGGCCCATAACTACCTTTTGCATTTGCCAACTGATTAACAATCGCACCCGCATCAACCAACCACGATATAAAACAACAGTCGGCCCAGGTAAAAGTGGGGTAGTTAAAAATGTTTGAATATTTAGATTTTCCAGTGATGAGATCATCAATCATTTGCTCGCGTGATTTTCCAAGCGTTTCGGCTGCGCTGTAAAGCAATTGAGCATGGCCTACTTCATCTTGAACTTTGGCCATCAATGCCAACTTGCGTTTAAATCCGGGCGCTCGTGTAATCCATGTTCCTTCCGGGAGCGCGCCAATAATTTCGCTGTGGGCATGTTGTTCAATCATTCGGATTAATTGCTTGCGATAGAGATCCGGCATCCAATCGGCTGGTTCTATTTTTTCGCCTCGCGCTATGCGCGCTTCAAAGGCAGCAAGTAATATCGGATCTTCCTGTTTTAGACTGTCCGCTTTAATTCCTTCAAAGGTATTTCCACCACCGTACATAGTCTTTACGATTTTAGAGTTGTGAACGATCAATGCATAGGGCATTGATCAATAAAATAGCAAATCACTTATTAATAAGTCGATTTACAATTTTATAACGTTTGAACCAAACGATTGTTAGCAGAACTACTAGGAAATTTTCTTCAGTCCATTTACCAGCATATCCGCTAGTTGAAAACCCAATGCAGTCGGATCGATAGCAGAACCTGGATCGTACCACATCGGCATCCAGTTGAGGGAGGAAAACAAAGTCATTACGGCCAGTTTAGTGTCAATGGTGTTTTTGAACTCACCTGATTTTACACCGGATTCGATAATAGATTTAAAGCGGTTTATATAATTGATGCGCAACAAAAGAAAATCGCGTAAAAAGGGTTGGCTTAAATGACGATGCTCATTCATAAAGACAGCCGAAGCTGTGAGGTCTTTCGCCATTACCTGTATATGGGCAATAATTCCGTTGCGAAGTTTATCGATAGAAGAGACATCTTGTTTTTCAACTTCTTCCAAAGACTTTCTGAATTCTGATGCCATATCAAAACACAGGCTTTGAAGAATTTCTTCTTTGGATTTAATGTGTGAGTACAAACTCGCGGCTTCGATGCCCAGGAGTTGTGCGAGATCGCGCATGGAAGCGGCAGCATATCCTTTGTCTTTAAACAGTTCGGCCGCCTTGCGGATGACTTGTTCCTTTCGCGTTAAGTTGGTTGTAGGTTCCGACATAGATGATAAATAGCTAAAGATAAAGAATTAATCTGATAGGTAAGTTCGGAATAAATAAAATCATAAAATCAAAATACTTTGAATGAACATATTACTCTAAAATTTAAATTCAACGTGTTTTCTCTGCAAACTAATGTTCGCTTACTATGATTATTCTGTTGAATTAACCAACGGTTTTCGTAACAGTCTATTTTTTATTAACGGATACAACGCTACTGCTGACAGAATAATAAAGGTGCCCGCATAAAAATTACCTCCCATTTTTTCTTTTTCTTTAAAAATGATAACGGCTATGATGATGCCATATACAGGCTCGAGGTTTAAGGTAAGTTGAATAAAAAAAACGCTTAGCTTCTTCATTAACTCAACGGCTTGAGAATAGGCGTAAACAGAGCACACACCGGCCAGAATTAAAAGATATATCCAGTCATTAAAAGAAGGAGCAAGTTGCAATGTGTGATCGAGCGCCCATGTATTTCTATAGATGGGAAAGAATATTCCAATGCCGATAAAAACGCCAATCATTTCATAGAAGGTAATGGTGTACGCATCTATTGTTCTTATTAGTTTGGAGTTGAAAACAGAAAATAGCGCTGCCGTGAAACCGGCCAACACACCAATAAACAATCCGAGTTTGTATTGAAAATCGAAGGAGAAGATAATACACAAACCAACAATTACAACCAGACCGAGGAGCAATTCAAATTTTTTGATTTTGCTTCTGTTAAAGAATGGTTCAAGCAACGCAGCCCATAGCGAGTTAGTGGCAAACCCTACCAAACTAACGGAGACATTTGACACACGAGCAGATCCAAAAAAGGCAACCCAATGCAAGGCTACAATAAAACCGATACCAATCAATTGTAAGAATTCGATTTTACTCACCTTAAAATTTCCACGCACCAAAAGAATTAAAATGCCCATGCCGATTACAGAAAGCATAGCGCGAAAAAAAACCATCTCCATCGCAGGAATGGTTATGAGTTTTCCGAGAATGGAAGAAAATCCCCAAAGAAAAACAATGAAATGTAATTTGAAATAATCGTTTCGTGAAGCCATTACCGCGGAACGAATTTATACATCAACACGGTGATGATAGCGAACGTGGCATTCGGAATCCAAACGGAAATTACCGGGGGTATCGCACCGTTCTCTGCAAATGTTCGGAACAAGGTGAAGAAGATTATAAATACAAATGATAACGCAAAGCCTAGTGCAATCTGAAGCCCGGTGCCTCCGCGACTTTTGCGCGATGAAACAATGGCCCCCATAAAAACTAAAATGAAAATGGAAAAGGGTGAACTATAACGTGTAAATTTTTCTACTTCATATATTTCGATGCCCGTTGATCCTCTCTCTCGCAAGGTATAAATATAATCGTCCAACTCGGTGATCGTCATGCCATCATATTTTCTATAATCGCTTTCAAATTCTTTTGGATGTATAACCAGCGTAGTATCCATTGATGCGCCTTTTCGTGTAGAATCTCCATGGGTTACAACTTGCTTGCTGGTGGTTTCGAATCCAATGGATTCAGGATTGCCGGCTGTTTCAAAAATGGTGTTTATTTTTTTTATTTTCCAATCGCGAAGTGTCCATTTTTGCATGGTGGTATCCCATTCAATGCGATCGGCAGTAAGTTTCTCCATCAACTTGTTGTCTTCAAATCGCTCTAAGCTGAAATGATGTCCTGTTTGATTATTGTTGTTATAACTCTGCATGTATAGGTAAACATTGGGAGCGACCTGCATGTGAATATTTTTTTTATCGAAATAATATTTACTCTTCAAGTATTGCACTTCAAAGGCCAATCTTGTTTTGGTTGCATTTGGAATAATCCATCCGGTTAAGAAGAAGCTGGCGACAGAAATTATGGTAGCGCCAATAAAAAATGGAAAGAGAATGCGTCTAAAACTAACGCCACTACTTTGTATTGCAATAATTTCTGTGTGGCCTGCCATGCGCGAGCATACATAGACAACAGAGATGAAAAGAGTAATGGGCGTTACTAGTGTTCCAATCCACGGAATGTAATCAAGGTAATATCCAAATATTTGCCCAGCGCTAATATCGGCTTTTGCAAAATTATCCATCTTATCGGTCATGTCTATCATGGTGATGACCGCCAATAAAATTAACACCACAAAGAAAAATGTAGTGAGAAATGATTTGAGAATATATTTATCGAGAAGCTTCATGTATTTAGTCCATAGTCCATGGTCGATAGTCCATAGTGAAAATTTATAATCGTTGAGAAACTATTTTCACCATTTTGTTTTTCCATTCCACGAAAGTGCCTTCTTGTATTTTGATTCGAGCTTGCTTTACCAGCCAAAGGTAGAAGGTTAGGTTGTGGATGGAAGCAATTTGCGCTCCTAAAATTTCTTTGCTGATAATGAGATGCCTTAAATATGCTTTTGAATGGAAGGTACTTGCGTAACCTCCCAGCGATAAATCGATAGGTGATAGATCATCTTTCCATTTTTCATTTCGAATGTTGATTATACCTTCCGTTGTAAATAACATTCCATTGCGTGCGTTGCGTGTTGGCATAAGACAATCGAACATATCGATACCCAAGGCAATGCACTCTAAAATATTTTCGGGTGTGCCCACGCCCATAAGGTATCGTGGTTTATCTGCCGGAAGAATATTGCAAACCAAATCAGTCATGGCATACATATCTTCATGCGGCTCGCCAACAGATAAGCCACCAATGGCATTGCCCCATTGATTTTGTGAAGCGATATATTCTGCTGATTGTTGGCGTAAATCTTTGTAAACACTTCCTTGTACTATCGGAAATAGCGCTTGATTATAACCATACATTGGTTCAGTAGAGTTTATTCGATCAACACATCGCGTAAGCCAACGATGCGTCATATGCATCGAGTCTTTCGCATATTGATACTCGCATGGATATGGAGTGCACTCATCAAACGCCATAATAATGTCGGCACCAATAGTGCGCTGAATATCCATTACGCGCTCTGGTGAGAAGGTATGTTTCGATCCATCAATATGCGATTTGAAGATCACTGCTTCTTCGGTAATTTTGCGATTTGCTCCCAACGAATAAACCTGATAACCACCGCTATCTGTGAGAATGGGTTTTTGCCATCCATTGAAATTATGAAGTCCCCCTGCCTGTTGAATCAATTCGATTCCAGGACGCAGATAAAGGTGATAGGTATTGCCTAATATAATTTCAGCTTTAACATCTTGATCCAATTCACGTTGGTGAACAGCCTTTACTGACCCTGCCGTTCCAACCGGCATAAAGATGGGAGTTTGAATGTCGCCATGATCGGTATGGAGAACACCTGCTCGCGCAGATGATTTTGGGTCTTTAGAGGTAAGTTCGAATTTCATACAGCGGGGCAAAAATACCTTTCTATTGTCAGAATTCCTTACGATTGCTTTTATCCTTGCCAACCTCAACAATTTTTTAAATAGGTGTTGGTTAAAATGATTTCGTAACCGAAAGTATAATTCTTCTTTTATCCTTCTTATGGTCTTCTATATTTGTGTTTTTTAAACTAAATTCTTTTGCAGATTTTTTTAATTATCTTCTTCAGTGCGGTAGGAATACAGGTTGCGTACTTCGCATTTTTCCTTATCGCGTTTTCGCGAGAACGCTCATCTTCAATTGCAAGACAACCCGAACCGATATCAATTATCGTTTGTGCTCACGATGAGGAGACCAATCTGAAAGCGCTGATTCCGCTACTTTTAAATCAGGATTACCAGCAGTTCGAAATTATTATTGTTAATGATCGATCCAACGATTCTACCTTTGATTTTCTTTTGGAAGAAACCAAACGCGACCCCCGCCTACGCATGGTGGATGTTAAACAAACACCTCCTCATGTAAATGCCAAAAAATTTGCATTAACATTGGGAATTAAAGCGGCACACTACGATTGGATTTTGTTGACGGACGCAGATTGCCGTCCGCACAATCAACGCTGGATAAAATCAATGAGCGAACACATGGCAGAGAAAACTCAATTTGTGTTGGGCTATTCTCCTTATATGAAGCGCCCCGGTTTTCTAAATACCTTCATTCGGTTTGAGTCGCTAATAACTGCCATTCAATATTTTTCTTTCGCCATTTTAGGGAAACCGTATATGGGTGTTGGCCGAAACCTGGCGTATCGTAAATCGATGTTTTTAGAGGTAAAAGGGTTTCATGAATTTCTTCACGTTACTGGGGGCGATGATGATTTATTTGTGAATCAACATGCGCGTAAGGACAACACACACATTAGCATGGGGGAGGCTTCATTAATATATTCTGTACCCAAAAATACCGTTCAGGAATTCTTCCATCAAAAAGTAAGGCATTTGTCTGTTGGTAAATTATATAGTGGAGGCAATCGGTTTTGGCTTGGATTGTTTTCCGTTAGTTGGTTGATCAGTTGGTTTGTAGGGCTACCGCTACTCTTTATTACGGATATACCTTATATTGTATTGGGCGTTTTAGTAATTCGTTCTGTGCTACTTTCTGTCACCGTTCATACTGCCGTTAAGCACCTTGGCCATACGTTTGAATCGTGGATGGTGGTAGTTTTAGATTTTATTTACACGTTTTATTACCTTGTCACCGGCCTTGTTGCGTTACTGTCTAAAAAAGTACGATGGAAGAAGAATTAGAAGAAAGTCGGTTTTCGTCAAAAGCATTAGAAGATTTCAGGTTAATCGATCTGGCGGTGGAGGGTGATGATAAATCCTACGCAAAACTTTTGTCTCGATACAAGCGGCCGGTCTATCATATGATATTAAAAATGGTGCGCAATGTTGACGATGCTGAAGATCTTACCATCGAGTCGTTTGCCAAAGCGTTCAGGAGCTTACACCGTTTCAAAAAGGATTTTACGTTTAGCACCTGGCTTTTTCGAATTGCTACAAACAATACCATTGATTACATCAGAAAGAAAAAGCTCAATACCATGAGTATTGAAAATACCTATACCGATGACGATGGACAATCGGTTTCCATTGATGTAGAAGACGATAATCTTAATCCGCAAGAAGAAACGATAAAAACCCAGAAGATTGAGTTGATACAATTGGTTGTCGACAAGCTTCCGCCTAAATATCAACGTCTAGTTCGCCTTCGATACTTTGATGAATTGTCGTACGAAGAAATTGCAGATAAACTTCCGGCACCTCTTGGCACCGTAAAGGCTCAGCTACATCGTGCGCGTGAGCTTATGTTTGAGATGGTGAAGAATAAGCGAGATCATATTTAAAAAGTCTGATTATCTAATAATTAAATAAAGAGAACCGCCATGGTTATTAAAATCAAAAAACCGCTAACAAAAGCGAAACTTGATGATGCCGAGAAGCTAATGGTTGAAAAGCGCGGTAAGATAAAAGGTTTTGATGCTAAAAAATTTTCCGGAAAACTAAAGGGCGTTTTTGGTAATCCGCTTGAATACCAAAAGAAAGTTAGAAATGAGTGGGCGTAATTATCTAGTAGATACCAATGTCTTGATTCATTTAGCAAATGGTGACGAAATAATCGCTGATTTTTTACAAGACAAAATAATTTTTTTGTCCTTCATCTCCGAAATGGAATTGTTAAGCAAACCAGGCCTTAGCACTGAAAGTATTAAGATATTGCAGTCAATGATTAATGAGTGTGTTTTGGTGGAATTTAATCACGAGATAAAATCTGAAGCCATAAAATTAAGGCGTACTCATCGTCTAAAACTACCTGATGCAGTTGTTGCCGCATCTGCTAAATATATGCGATTACCATTGTTGACTGCTGATAAGGATTTTCAAAAAGTTATTAATCTCGAATTACTTTTCATTGATATTTAGAAAACCTAGAAAGTGCAATCAGCCGAAATTATAGATCCCTATTTTCCTAATCTTAGCGCTGATCAAAAAGATCAGTTCTCGAAACTCTATTCTTTATATGAAGATTGGAACAGTAAAATTAACGTAATCTCTCGCAAGGATATTGAAAATTTATATATCAACCACGTGTTGCACTCATTGGGAATTGCAAAAGTTACTTCGTTTAAGCCCGGTACAAAAATTTTGGATGTAGGTACAGGGGGAGGCTTTCCGGGCATTCCATTGGCCATACTTTTTCCGGAAACACATTTTCATTTGGTTGATTCCATTGGCAAAAAAATTACAGTAGTAAACAATGTAACGGAAGCACTTGGCTTAAAAAATGTTACGGGTGAGCAAATTCGCGCAGAGCAAATTAAAGGAGAATATGATTTTATTGTGAGTCGTGCCGTTACGCGTTTTAAAGAATTTTACAGTTGGGTGAATCTAAAAGTGAAGAAGAAATCGATAAACGAATTGTACAACGGAATACTGTATTTAAAAGGAGGAGATCTCAATGCGGAGTTGGCAGAACTGAAACAACCTCACCGAATATTTGACTTAACTGATTATTTTACAGAAGAATTTTTTGAAACCAAAAAAGTGGTTTACGTACCGTTGTAAGCAATTGCTAACACCCATTTGCTAACAGAATAGTATTCTCAATCAATATTTTTTTTTGATATTTTATTTTTTTTTAATACCTATGTCCAATAGTACTACCTGATTTTGAAAAAGTTAATCGCCATATTCTTAATCTTCCTCTTGCTCTTCAACGCGCTTGGAGTGATTGGCTTGTTTATGGGTTTGGGTTATAAAACGAGGCAAGATTTAGTGCAACGTCTTGACAAATCAGATTATTTAGAAGATGAAACGGTAACGCTAAAAGTTCCGATGGCCATTCCGTATCATCTTGATACGGAAGAGTTCGAACGTGTGGATGGGGAGATTGAGCATCAGGGAGAATTTTACAGATTAGTAAAACAAAGATTAGCAAAAGACACACTTTACATTGTTTGTATTAAAGACAACAAAAGCAAACATCTTAAACAAGCGCTTGCAGATTATGTAAAAACATTTACAGATAAACCTTCTGCTTCTCATCATCACACCAACATCGCTTCTACTTTTATAAAAGATTTCCTTCCGCGTACTTTTGCTATTGAATATGCATCGACAGGATGGGTTAAAGAAATAGATGAAAATACCAATATCGTTGTTTTGTTAAGTTCATTTTCAGCGTCAATCGTTCATCCGCCCGAGCGAGGATAATCCCTTCTTTAGAGTTTACCCAGAATTGTGGTTCATCAGTGGTTAACTGTGTCTATACAGTCTTACCGCTAACTATTATATAATGTCTGGAACCTAAGGAGCATTTAGCAACACGTGCGCAAACCTTATGGTTGCGTAAGAATCAAAATTGAATAATTAAAATTTTCCTTAAATCGAATTTATGAAAGTAACTCTACTATTCTGGATAGCCATGTTGTTATGTAGCCTACTTCAGGCGCAAACACCATCTGATGCTATTATGATGAAGCAAAGAGAATTTTGCTTTGCGCTTACCTATGAACAGGGTTCATGGGATCAATATTGGGAAGGAACAAAACTGCGCCACAATGAAACGGTGGCCACGCTTACCAGAAAGATTGCCATGCCGATGTTCGCCTTTGGCATTGCGAATAAACTGAATATTTTGGTTGGTGTACCGTATGTTGAAACAGAATCAAGCGACCCGAACGGTGGTCGATTTCAAGGTGCAAAAGGGTTCCAAGATTTTAATGTTGCGTTAAAGTATGAAATACTTAATGAGCAACTTGGCAAAGGTAAAGTTGCAGTGCTTGCAACCGGTGGCTTTGCTACACCCGTCACCAATTACCTTTCTGATTACCGACCGTATAGTATAGGAAACGGTACAAATGAATTTAGTGTAAGAGGAATTGTTCAATACACGTTAGATATGGGATTGTATGCGCGAGTAGCAGCTGCACATTTATTTAGAGGTCAGACAAAAGCGGAACGTGATTATTATTACAACAACGGTAGCTACTATACGCCATGGATGGATGTGCCCGATGCCTGGGAATTTAACACCGTTGTAGGAATATGGATGCTGAAGAATGCTTTGAAATTGGAAGTGAGTTATTATGGATTAAAGTCGACCACTGGTGATGATATACGGAGTTACAATGCAGCACAACCTACTAACAAAGTTCAATTCGATCAGGTTGGATTCTCTGCTCAATACTATATCAAACAGATAAAAGGGCTGGGTGTAATTGCGTATGGCTCGCAAGTTGTTAATGGAAGAAACTGGGGTAAGTTTACCAGCTTCGGTTTTGGAGGAACATATCAATTTAAGATTTAGAACA
>JBBRFY010000101.1:0-15103 GCA_038241205.1 Cytophagales bacterium | reverse complement strand
GCCATCGTAATGGTAAGTAAAGAGTGGACGCCTGTATGGAAAAATATTCTGCGCTATAGTTTTTGGCTTCCAACAGTGTTGAGCATTGCAGCGATTACCTGGTGGACTTTTGGAGATCCATATCAATCAAGCGCGAGTTTTCGAAACTGGATGTTGACAGGATTGGTATCGGTTTACTTTTCGAAATTATTTGCGGTTGTCATTTTATTCGTTGATGATATTTATCGAGGTATAAAATGGCTTGCCAATTTTTTTTACAAAGGTGCTGAGGGAAATGTAACGGGCGAAGGCATAACGCGGTCTGAATTTTTATCGAAGACAGCTTTGGTAGCGGCCGCAATACCTTTCGGAACAATGGCATACGGAATTATTTCTGGTGCACACGATTATCGCGTAAAGCGATTGACGGTTAAACTTCCCAATCTTCCAAAATCGTTTGATGGAATAAAGCTCGCGCAAATCTCGGATATACATTCAGGAAGTTTTTTTAACAAGACTGCTGTGAAGGGTGGAGTAGAAATGTTAATGAACGAAAAACCGGATCTGATTTTTTTTACGGGAGATTTAGTAAACAACGAAACCAGTGAGGTGAGAGATTATATTGATATATTCAATAAGGTAAAAGCTCCGCTTGGTGTTTATTCCGTTACGGGAAATCATGATTATGGAGATTATAGACCGTGGTCATCTGAAAAGGAAAAGCAAAATAATTTTAAAGACTTAGTAGCGGCTCATAAAATTATGGGCTACGATATATTAATGAACGAACATCGCTTCATTGAAATAGAAGGGGAGAAGATTGCCATTCTTGGAAATGAAAATTGGGGCACAAAGTTTTCGCAGCATGGAAGATTAGATGAGGCACACAAAGGAACAGAAGAGGCGGCTGTAAAACTTTTACTTTCGCACGATCCAAGTCATTGGGATGCGCAGGTGCGAACACTCTATCCGGATATTGACATGATGTTTGCCGGACATACACATGGTTTTCAATTTGGTGTAGAGATAGGTAATTTTAAATGGAGTCCATCACAATATGTATATAAGCAATGGGCAGGATTGTATCAGCAAGACAACCAATACATATACGTAAACAGAGGCTTTGGTTATTTGGGTTATCCCGGAAGAATAGGGATGCCTCCTGAACTTACCATTATAGAGCTTAAGCGCGGGTAGTTAGTTGATCGTTTTTGGTTAATCGTTGTTCGTACACAATGTTTTGCAAATCTTAATTTACTATGCAGCATCAAATACTAACTACTAAATACTTTTTACTAAGTACTAACTATCATTTTGCAAGTTGATTTTCAATTCGTGAAGTATTGCCATATCCAGCTTTAAAGACCGCGATAGGTTTCTGAATATGGGAAACACTTTTTCAGAATACGTTACATGATATTGATTATTTGGTAAAAATATTTTTATAGATCGCGGCATTAAAGATTTATAATTTTCTATCATCCCCAATGTTTTCATAGCAAGGTAGGCCGCTCCTTGTGCCGATGCGTCTTCAGCCCGAATGAGTACAATTTTTTTGCCGAACACATCTGCCAATAGTTGAAGCCATAATTCGGAATGCACAAATCCACCACTTACGTGGATATCATTAATAGTAAGCGATGACTCTTCCAGTGTTTTGCAAATGTTGTATAGTGCGAATAAAATACCTTCCATTACGGCACGTGTGAAATGTGCTTGTGTGTGCGATGAATCAATTCCAAAAAACACACCGCAGGCTTCGCTGTTCCAAAGCGGTGCGCGTTCGCCAAGAAGATACGGGAGAAAGATGAGTCCATTACAGCCAGGCGATATGGACTCCGTTGCTTTTAAAATTTCTTCATAGTCTTCAGGTGTTTGTAATTTCTTTTTTAAAAAACTTTCTACATACCATTTCAATGCGATACCGCCATTGTTAATAGGCCCACCCGTGACGAATGTATTTTCATCAAGCCTGTAATTAAAAGGCATAGCCTCTACATTAACAGTGGGTGTTGAATTCGCCACTCGTATGGCACCGCTCGTACCAATGGTAAGCGCAGCAATGCCGGGCGAAATGGCAAAGCTTCCTACATTCGCCATACATCCATCGCTCGCGCCAATAACAAAAGGCGTGTGTTGATTAATTGTAAGTTGCTTTGAAATGGATATAGGTAAGGTGCTTTGTATGTGCGAGGTGCTTACCGGCACAGAAAGTTTGTCTTTCGAAATTTCACATCGTTGCAATGCGTTTTCATTCCACGAAAGTGTTTCAATATTAAACAACCCTGTGGCTGATGCTATTGAATAGTCTATTTCAAAAACACCAAACAGTTTAAACCAGATGTATTCTTTAATTGAAATGAATTTATGAGTTTTTTGAAAGAGATCGGATTCATTTTCGCGCAACCAGATTATTTTGCAAAAGGGCGACATGGCATGAAGGGGCGTGCCAGTTTGTTCATATAACATTTCGCCCGATGAGGATGTCCTTATTTTTTCAGCAATAGCTGCACTGCGATTATCTGCCCACGTAATCATATTCATCAATGCCTGTCCATCTGCATCAACGCAGATTACACTGTGCATTGCGCTGCTTAAGGCAATTGATTTTGGTTGTTCGTGAAGTTGATTGATAACGCGAACAATACATTTAATAAAGGCTTGCCAAATGAGTTCGGGTGCTTGTTCGCTATAACCAGGTTTCGGATTATGAGTAGGGTAGAACGCTTGTGTCGTGAATAATACTTCACCTGTTGAAGTTACGGCTACCGCCTTTGTACTTCCTGTGCCAATGTCAATGCCAATGATATATTCCATGAAATAATTCTAGGTTCTAAAATAGTGAATAGTTATGGCATGGAACTGGGCCCATTGCAGCACAAAAAATAGAAAGGGCATTCGATCGTTCAAATGCCCTTCGGTTCAGATTAGGTAAAAATGTTTTTATCTATGAAGTGTGCGACTTTATCTCTCTTCTTCGCTTTGCACCAATCGAGTATCGGCTAGCGCCAAAAATTTGTTTCCCATCGTTCACAGCGGTTCGGTTTATTAATACAAAGTTTATAAAATTAAGTTGGCAAAGACAAGGTTAATTGTAAACGCATTGCAGCAGCTCCTCCTGAACCACGTGGCGGAGCAGGGAAAGTAATGGCATAAAAAAAGCCTCCCGATTTTATCGGAAGGCTTTCTAGTGAGTGTTGGTTATGATTAATAATCGTTGTTTCTGCGATTAAATCCACCACCACCACCGCTACCACCTCTGTTGTAGCCACCACCACCACCGCCACCACTGCGAGGGGCGTCAGTTCTAGGTCTTGCTTCGTTTACTACCAAGGTCTTACCCATGAAGTCGAAACCATTTAAGCTAGTAATAGCTTGCTTGGCACTCGAGTCATCCGGCATTTCGATAAAACCGAAACCACGGCTGCGTTGAGTTACTTTGTCCATTACAATTTTGGCAGAAGATACTTCGCCATACTCTTCGAATAATCCCTTCAATTCCGAGTCGGATGCCTTAAAAGGGATGTTGGCAACATAAATGTTCATTGTGTAAAAGAATAAATGAATAAATTAATTAACGAAAACTGGCATACTTAAACGTGAACTATTGCTCGGTGAAAGGGTGACAATTAACTGAATCAAATATAGTAGAAAAATTTTATTAATCTGCAAACTTTTGTTATCTGAAATGTTAGAGCGTGTATCAATATGTACGTCAGGCTTTTAATTAACGCTTTTATTAACATTAAATTTTTTCTTCATGCATTTTCAATTGCGTGTAACCGATTTGCAATACGCTGCGTCATAGAGGCAAAACTTAAAACAATATAATTATGGAAGTGCCAATTTTTGGAATATTAATGATTATTGTGATTAGCCTCGGAGCCTTTATTATGATTATTTACTTGCGCAAATTTGAGAACATCGAACGCATGTCGATGATTGAAAAAGGATCAAGCCCGGAGTTATTTAAGGTGAGCAGACAGCGCAACACTTCGTTTCCACTTCGTATATCATTGCTGTTTATTGGCGCTGGTCTTGGCTTGCTTATGGGTTATTTTCTTGATCGGACTTTTGATATGGAAGAGGTAGCGTATTTCTCGATGCTCTTTATTTTTGGCGGCCTGGGATTAGGCGCGGCCTACCTTATTGAGGAAAAGAAATTAAATCAACCGCATTAAAAATTCAGATTGAAAAAGATCGTGTTGTCACCAATTCATTGATGACAACACGATCTTCTCTTAGATTAATCCAAAATTGAAATTGAATCGATCTGTTTCTGCTTCACCAAGTCGTTGAACTTTGGTATCTGTTCTGTAAAAACTTTCTTAAGTTTTTCTAATTGTACATCGATCTCACCACTTATTTCTGAATAGACCGCTTTAACCTGCTCGGTTGGTTTATAGTCTCCTCCATCGGCTTCAGAAGCTAAGCCAGCCAGTTTATCATTTAATCGAATAGGAAAGTTTAATGGATCTTGGCCGCTTCTATTTTTAGTTTGGTAAAGTGTTTCTTCAATTTTTAACATTTCGTCTTGAATGGATTTTGCCAAATCATTTACATCTTTCATTTCGGTTTTATCTTTTAAGGGATTTGTTATTCTATTGATCTGCTCGCGCGCATCTCTAATTTTCTTAATCGCAGAATTGGTTTCTGAAAGTTTATCACGAACCATAATGAGGAAATTGAATTGCTCTTGCGCATCAGCAAGGGGTGCGGAAGCGCGAGGATCTTTTAGAATTTCAAAATTCGTTTCCATCGACTTTTCATTCACTGTAAGTTTGGCTTTATAATTTCCTGGCGCAGCTTTAGGCCCATTAAGTCCACCGGCCCACATAATCAATCCATCAAAACCTTCTGCATTACTATAGCGCATATTCCATACAAAACGATTTATACCTGCTTTAATTTTCAATTCTTCCTCCTTCGCTTTTTTATCGGGTTTGGTTGAAAACTTTTTAATGAGTTCTCCTTTGCTATCGAAAATTTCGAGTGACGCTTTTATCATAGCAGTATCTTTTACAAAGTAATGGATCATTACACCACCCGGATGATTCGTTCCTTCAGTCTTCGATGGTTTGTTTGAACTTCCACCGCTCATCCGGTAACTTGCCATTGGCTTGAATAAAAAGAATGCACTCTTTGCAACCTCATCGTTAAGTTGATGCAACGGTGTAAGATCATCAATCATCCAGAAGGCACGGCCTTGCGTTGCCGCAATAAGATTGTCATCTTTAATAGTAAGATCCGTAATCGGTACAATAGGTAAATTTAACTGAAACGATTTCCAACTGGCGCCATCGTCAAATGAAATATACATTCCGGATTCTGTGCCAGCATATAATAAACCCGGACGTTTTGGATCAACCCGAACAACACGTGTAAAATGAGTTGGATCAATTCCATTCACAATTTTTGTCCAGGTTTTTCCGTAGTCTTTTGTTTTAAATAAGTACGGTTTGTTATCACCAAGTTTGTAACGCGTGGCTGCAACGTAGGCACTACCTTTTGCGGAAGGATCAAACGAAATGCTATTGATCATACTCCACTCCGGTAATTCTGCTGGTGTAATCTTTGTCCAGTTTTTACCAGCATCGCGCGTAATGTGAAGTAGGCCATCGTCAGAACCGACCATGATTACATCTTTTTCATAGGGAGATTCCGTGGCAGCGAAGAGTGTGCAATAGTATTCGACAGCCGTATTGTCTTTTGTAATGGGGCCGCCTGATGGCCCGAGCTTAGAAGGGTCGTTGCGCGTTAAATCCGGACTGGCCAATTCCCAACTCTCGCCACCATTATAACTTACATGCAAGTGTTGAGAAGCGGCATATAATTTTTTGGGATCGTGAGGTGAGAAAAAAATCGGGAAGTTCCACTGAAAGCGATACTTAGCGCCCTCAGCACCATGACCCATAGGGTTGTCTGGCCAAGGATTAATACTACGCTGCTCCATTGTGCGATGATTGATTCGGGTTAGGTAACCATCATAGCTTCCGCCATACACAACATCATCATCTAATGGGTCGATTGCAATGTGTCCACTTTCTCCACCTGCCGTTGGTTCCCAATCGCGTTCGCCAATTGAGGAGCCATCGGTTCGATGCGCAATGCGTACTGTTGAGTTATCTTGTTGTGCTCCATAAATGCGATACGGAAAATGATTATCCGTCATTACGCGATAGAATTGCGCGGTAGGTTGGTTGTGATAGGTTGTGAAATTAGTGCCACCATCAAAAGATACTTGTCCTCCGCCATCATCACCAATAATCATACGTTGGTTATCTTCCGGAGCAATCCATAAATCATGGTGATCTCCATGATTCGCATTTAATGCTTCGAATGTTTTGCCGCCATCTTTCGATTTATGATAATTTACATTCACTACATATACAATGTCTTCATCTTTTGTATCGGCAAAAATTCGTGAGTAATACCACGCACGCTGGCGCAAACTTCTATCTTCATTTACTTTACTCCATGTTTTTCCGCCATCGTCTGATCGGTACACACCACCATTTTCATTTTCAATAATGGCAAATACTCTATTGGAATTCACTCGTGAAACCGTTACACCAGAAATTCCCCAAATACCTTTCGGCATACCTTCGTTTGCTGAAATGTTTTGCCAGGTATCACCACCGTCAACACTTTTCCAAAGGGCAGAACCTTCGCCACCACTTTCTAAACTATACGGAGTTCTTCGAACACGCCACGTAGAAGCGAATAGAATTCTTGGATTATTTGGATCCATGCAAAGTTCAACAGCACCTGCATGCGCATTTGCAAAGAGAACCCGTTTCCAAGTATTGCCTCCATCTAAAGAACGATACACGCCACGCTCATCAGAAGATTTGAACAGATCGCCCAACACGGCTGCATATACTACATCTGAATTTTTAGGATGAACCTGTATACGTGTAATATGACGCGATTCTTTTAATCCAATATTTTTCCAATTCTTTCCTGCATCTGTGGTTTTCCACATGCCAGATCCATATGAAACATTTCCGCGAACGGTAACTTCACCACCGCCCACATAGAGCACATTATTATCCCATTCGCTCACGGCAACAGCTCCAATGGAACCGCCAAAGAAACCATCCGAAATATTTTCCCAAGTACTACCAGCATCTGTTGTGCGCCATACACCACCACCGGTTGATCCAAAATAAAATAAAGTTGGTTTACCAGGCACACCCGTTACGGCCGCAGACCGTCCACCTCGAAAGGGACCGATGTTACGCCACGTTAGCCCGTTGTATAATGTATCATCGAAACTGAGTTTTGATGTAGCCGATATCTTGTCTTTCTTTTGCGCAGAAAGTATTGTAAAAAAAAATAAAAGAATGCTAAGCGTAATTAATGTTCTCATAGAATTGAATTAAGTAAGTTGAGATTAGTACTAAATAATTAAATCTCGAAATCATTTTTGATGAATGGGTAAAAAGGGTGCAATTTAAATTGACGCCTTGGACTAAAGTCTATTGGGAAGGTTTGAATGAGCACGCACTTAAGTGTGTGGTTAACAGCAACCATATTGTAGGGGCTTTAGCCCAGCAGCACGGTTTCACTGCGTCAATTTGAAATGCTCCCGGTAAAAAGGTTATGAAAGTCAATAGTTTGTGCTTTATAATTATAAGCAACGGTTTAAATTCTGGGCGATAGAAAATATCCAATTTGATTTTCACAGTTTTATTTGCAAAAGTGAGTTGCCACCAAGTCGCAAAAGGTTGTATGGCCTTAATCAATAAGATTATTAAATTTCCGAAATGAATCAGAAAAATTTAAAGCTGCTTTTCAGCTTGCCGGTAATTGTTGCCGCACTGGGCTACTTTGTCGACATCTATGATTTACTTCTCTTTAGCATAGTCAGAATATCCAGCTTGAGTTCACTTGGCGTACCAGCCGATCAACTTTTTGAGAAGGGAGAATATTTGTTGCGCATGCAAATGACCGGACTTTTATTAGGCGGGGTGATATGGGGTATCATGGGCGATAAACGCGGAAGACTTTCTGTTTTATTTGGCTCTATATTATTGTATTCTCTCGCAAACATTGCCAATGGTTTTGCTACAACGGTAGATCAATATGCCTGGCTTCGCCTTATTGCAGGTATTGGATTGGCCGGTGAATTGGGTGCGGGTATTACCTTAGTATCTGAAACATTACCGACAAATCTTCGAGGATACGCTACGGAAATTGTTGCCAGCGTGGGATTAATGGGAGCAGTAATGGCCAATTTAGTTTCTAAAGTTTCAGATTGGCAGATGGCCTATTTTATTGGCGGTGGCTTAGGACTTCTTTTACTTTTAGCACGAGTAAGTGTTTTCGAATCGGGAATATTTTTAAAGACCATAGAGAAAAATATTCAACGTGGAAATTTTCTTCAACTATTTCAGAAGAGAACGCGTTTGAAGAAATTTTTGGGATGTATTTTCATAGGACTTCCCATTTGGTTTGTTATCGGCATACTCATTAGTTTTTCTAAAGAGTTTGCTGATGTGCTGGGAATAAAAGGTGAGGTAATTGTTGGAGACGCAGTAATGTTTTCATACATCGGTTTGGCTGTAGGCGATTTGATAAGTGGCTTTGCCAGTCAGGCATTGCAATCGCGAAAGAAGATTGTTTCGATCTATGTTTCACTCACGTGCTTATTTATTCTGATCTTTTTATACAGCCCTTTTAAATCGTTAACCTCGTTTTATACAATATGTTTTTTTCTCGGTTTGGGTGTTGGTTATTGGGCATTATTTGTAACCATTGCTGCAGAACAGTTTGGCACAAACCTTCGCTCAACTGTAACAACATTTGTTCCCAATATTATTCGCGCATCACTTATCCCCATGACCTTTGCATTTAAATATTTGCGCGATGGACTAGGCGTTGTGCAAGGTGCATTAATCATTGGCATTTTTACTATCATCATTGCATTCATTGCATTGCGCGCTGTAGACGAAACGTTTGGAAGAGATTTGAATTTTGAAGAAGAATAATAAGGTTAGTATTTACTTTCTAGAGTTGAGCGATTTAACGTTAATAACACTTGTTTACTAGAAACTTTATCCGCAATTTTCAATTGAAATTTGGAGCCGTGGTTAAAAAAATATTTTTAGTTTTTTCATTTTCGTTATTGGCATTATTTTGCTTTGGCCAGAACCAACATTTAATTGACAGTTTAAAGCAATCATTAACAACGGCCTCTTCCCAACAGCAATTCAAATTATTAAACGAAATTGGTTTTCAATATCGGTTATCGTTTCCAGATAGCACGATTTTTTATTGTTTGAAAGCGTATGAGTTAGGCCTACAAATAAAGGTAAAAACGGATTTAGCAAAGTCACTTAGCTTCATTGGTCTTGCTTCAGCATACAAAGGTGACTTTGATACTTCATTGGAGTACCACAACAAATCCATTGCCGTGGCGCAGCAACAAAAAGATACCGTTCAATTGGCATACGGTTATAATAATTTAGGGCGATTGTTTTTTGATCAGGGAGATTTAGAGCGTGCGTATGCAAACTTTAGCGAAGCGCGAAAAATATTTGATCACCTTGGCGATAAGGTAGGGCAGGCATATATTTATAGAAGCCTTTCAAATCTTTTCAAATCACAGAAGGATTATGTTAATGCGCTCGATATGTCAAAGCGGGCTTGTGAAATTCGTAAAGGAGAGGGAAGTTCGCGTGCAATTTTATCTGCACTATCAGAACTTGGGTTAGTATATAAAGAGATGGATGATGCTAAAAATGCCTTAGCATCTTTTCGGGAAGCAGAGAGGATAGCAAATACAATTCACGATAATGCAAGTATTGCCGAAATAAAAATAGGAGTTGCTGAAGTGTTAATTTCAATCGATAGTCTTAATGCAGCTAGTGAAGAAATAAATAGCGCTCAAAAAAAATTGAAAGGTATATCAAATATCAGTTTAACGACTCGCATTAAATTACTGCAGGCAAAAATATTTTTTAATAGAAATAAGTTCGGTGATGCTGTTCCGTTATTTGAACAAATTATTGTTACGGCCAGCAAGAGCAAGAATGTTGCGCAAAAGATGGAAGCTACCTATTACCTTTCAAAAATTTATGAAGCACAAGGAAACGAGCACAAGACTACGGTCTATACTAATCGATATTTGTTGCTAAAGGAATTGTTAGAAAATATTGAACTGAGCCGGCAAATTGAACGCCTTGAGTTTCGGTTGAAGATCGAAAAGAAAGAAAAAGAAAACGAACAGTTAAAGGTGTTGGAAAGTGAAAATAAAACAACCATTCAGCAACAGCGTCTTCAAAATATTATACTTGTAGTCGTAATTTCGTGTGTTAGTTTAATGGGATTGTTCCAGTGGCTGAACAGTAGAAAAAGGCGAATGGCGGGTCTCTGGTTAACGGCAAAGAACAAGGAAATTCAAACTCAACGAGAAGCGATTTTAACGCACAATGAAGATCTGAATAAGCGTAACCATCAACTATTTGAATTGAATAATGAAAAAGATACGTTGATGAGCATTGTGGCGCACGATCTGAAATCGCCATTGAATAGAATAAAAGGATTGGTAAACATTATTGAATTGGAGAGAGGCGTAATGGAAGCGCAATCGAGTTATTTGAAAATGATAAGGGATTCAACACAAGCAGGTCTCGATTTAATTACCGACTTGCTAGATGTTCATTCTATTGAAGAAAATGTATTGCCAACCTATGCTTCTATTGAGCTATGTCCATTTGTTTCTCAAAAAGTACAGGCCTTTAAAATGGCGGCAGAAGCAAAGAAGATCGAACTTAAATTAAATTGCGCTATTTCCATTTCTGTTTCAACAGATCAGGATCATTTGGGTCGCGTCTTAGATAATTTAATTTCAAATGCAATTAAGTTCTCGAAAGAAAGTTCTTCAGTTGAAATTTCTTCCAGTTCAAACCACATACATTTTTGGATTCAAGTAAAAGACAGTGGTCCTGGATTTTCGGAACAAGACAAGGAACAGTTGTTTAAAAAGTTTAAAAAGTTAAGCGCTCGGCCCACCGGTGGAGAATCCTCTAATGGCCTGGGGCTTGCCATTGTAAAAACGCTTGTTGATAGATTGGGAGGAGAAATTACCTTGGTATCTGAACAAAGAAAAGGAAGCGAATTTACAGCACGATTTCCAATTGCATGATGGTAAGCAGGCAGAATATTTATTTTGATTTCAACAAGTGAACAGTGCAAATTTCTGAGAGAAAACTTCATCGAATAAATAATTTCATTTTATGATCGGAAAATTTCATTTGCAAGTTGCAGTAATTGTTCTGATTAGTGCATGCACGCCATCTGATAAAAAAGAAAATACAATGCCAGCACGTTCGGAAGAAATTCCAACAGGAATGGTATGGATACCGGGTGGAGAATTTCTGATGGGTGGAACTGAAAAAGATCCCGCCACAAACGCACTGTTTATTCACAAAGTAAAAGTAAGTGGTTTCTGGATGGATGAGACGGAAGTAACAAATGCTGAATTTAAAATCTTTGTAGAATCAACACAGTATAAAACAGTAGCCGAGCGGCCAATCGATTGGGAGGAACTTAAAAAGCAACTGCCCGCTAATACACCAAAACCCAGCGATGATGTTCTTCAGCCAGGCGCCATGGTTTTCGTTCCACCTACGGAGTTCGTTACACTCAATGATTATTCACAATGGTGGCGCTGGGTGGTGGGTGCGGATTGGCAACATCCGGAAGGGACTTCTAGCAATATTACTGGGAGAGAAAACCATCCTGTAGTACACATTGCGTATGAGGATGCCGTTATGTATGCAAATTGGGCAGGTAAAAGATTGCCCACGGAAGCAGAATTTGAATTCGCTGCTCGGGGTGGACGCGATGAAAAAAAGTTTGCATGGGGCGATGAACTAAATCCGCAGGGAAAATATTTAGCGAATTATTTTCAGGGAGCGTTTCCTACTAACGATACGGGAGACGATGGATTTAAAGGTACATCGCCTGTAAAATCATTTCCACCAAATGGTTTTGGTTTGTTTGATATGATTGGCAACGTGTGGGAATTATGTTCTGACTGGTATAGTGTTGATCAATCAAAAGACACTACGGTATTGGCGGAGAATCCAACAGGCCCTCCATCTTCAAACGATCCTGATGATCGTTACGCCATAAAGCATGTTTCTAAAGGAGGCTCGTTTGTTTGCAGCGAGCAATACTGTTCTAACTACAAGCCCAGTGGCCGACAAGGTTCTGCATATGATTCAGGCATGAGCCATACCGGATTTAGATGTGTGAGAAATAATAATTAGCGTGCAATGCTCGCATTATGTCTCTAAAAATCGAAATGAAAAATTAGAAATAATATGGTAGTCAACAAAGTAGAACTACTGCTTTTAATGCTTTACTTCGTTCTGGTATTTTAATCGATGTCAAAGGACGAAGAGGCAATTTTTCTCGTTCACTTTATCTAAAGTTTAGTTTTGTTTACATTCACATCCTCTTTATTAGAGAAAATATTTCAATTAACTCCAATCACTTTAATAATGCTAAATTCTACCCGAATAGAACATTTTAGAAACCTGATTTCATTAAGTGCGGCTGATGGTAAAATAGAAAATCTAGAACGTGTAGCACTTTCCAAAATAGCGTTTGAATGGGGCATACCACTCGATCGATTAAATGTTATGATCAGCAAGGCGAATGAATACATTTACTTCATTCCGCAAAACAACGAAGAGCGGGAAAAACAACTTGATCAGATGATTTCTCTGGCAAAAGCAGATGGCGAATTTGCACCAGCCGAACATGAATTGATTATGATGGTAGGAGGGAAGCTGGGATTTTCTACAGAAGAGATCGATAAGATTATTGCTGATCATGCTGATGAAAAAGAATAAGTGAAACTTGCTAAAAATGATTACAGTCTTTATAAATGCTCTTTTAAAATAAACACTCCCGCAACAAAAATAAGCGCGGCAGTAATGCGCTTGATGTAACGCGGGTTGAATTTGCGAGCTCCTAATCGCGAGCCAATTTGTCCTCCAAAAAATACGGCTAATATTAGTCCTCCCACAAATGAATACTTAATAGGAGGTAAGCCTCTGCTAATTTGCCCAGCTAATCCACTAACGGAATTAACAAGTATAAACAGACTTGCCAATGCTGATATTTTTTTTGGCTCAGACCATTTCAATAAATGCAGAACAGGAGAAAGAAAAATCCCGCCTCCAATACTGACAAGCCCTGACAGAAAACCAATACCTCCGCCCAAGGTAATTTTAACCGGAAGCGATTCATTCATCTTTTTATTTTCAATGATCTTCTCCGGCTGTATCCAAAGAAAAAGTGAAGCAACAATAAGTGTTATACCCAGTACAATAAAAAACGCACGATGTTCTAATTTCCAAAACCCACCGAAGTAAGCCATCGGAACACTGAATACTAAAAACGGCCAGACGTCACGCCAAACAATTTTACCTTCTTTATAAAAAATAATGACGCCACCAGTCACCACAATAATATTACAACACAACGCAATAGGCCTTATCTCATCCGGCAATAGCGCGAAGAAAGGTTGTGCGAGAACCGCGAGGTAACTCGAGCCACCACCGAAGCCTACAGAGGAATAGATTAATGCAATGATGAAGAATAAAAGTATAAGGATTGGAAATTCCATTGCGTGCGAATGAATCGTTATCGGTTAATGTTATTACATCTAAAATTTTAAATGACGGTAACTATAAACGGATAAACATAAGCTGACTTATCCTCCAATTGTTGACATTGATTCTGAAATGGATGAAGGATTCTTTCTTTTTAATTCTGCTTCAAATCCATCTTTCGGTCGTGATTGAAATGCTTGTAGTAGTGATTCCTTTATGGCTTCGTCATTTTTTCCAGAACGCATAATTTCTTTTAGATTCAAAACACCATCATCATACAAACATGTTTTTAATTCCCCTTGAGCAGTAACCCGTATGCGATTGCATGAGCCACAGAAAGTACGACTGAACGCAGCAATAATTCCAATACTACCTTGGTAACCCGGAATACGATAACTGCTTGAAGTGGAGAAATCTGGGTCTTCAATTTTATAGAGGGAAGGATAATGTTCTTGAAGGTATCGTTTTATTTTAGTGTGTGTCCAAAGCAAGGTTGGATAATGGTTGCCTTCTCCATTGAAGGGCATCTCTTCAATAAATCGAACATCAACTAAACTATTTTTTGTGAGCTCCACTAACGGAACAATATCATCAATATTTTTTCCGTCCATCACCACGGCATTTATCTTAACCGGTATTTCGTGTTTTAACAAAAGGTTTAGGGTATTGATAACGGGTTCAAATTCATTGCGTCTTGTTATTTCGTAAAATCTTTTTCTATCGAGGGTATCCAAACTTAAGTTAACGGAGGCAATGCCGAGTTGCTTTAATTCAGCGATATGAGGTGCTGTTAATATACCATTTGTTGTAAGATGTAAATCATTTATCCCCTTAATGTCAACAATGGTTCGAATGAGTTTCATTAAATCATTTCGCACAAAAGGCTCTCCACCTGTTAATCTCACTTTCGAAATACCGAAGGATGCCATAATAGAAATCAGCCTTTCAATTTCCTCAAACGTTAGCAATTCCTTCTTATGGATATATCGAATCCCTTCTTCGGGCATGCAATAGAAACAACGCAGATTGCACCGATCCGTCACAGCAAGCCGGAGATAGGTAATGGCGCGATTATGATTGTCGTAAAGCGTGGGCATATTGCTCAAAGTTAATAGTTAATAGCAAGCTGGTTATCGTTAATTTTTAAATGGTAGTTGTATAACCAATTTAAGCTTGTCACATTTTTATAATTGATAGATGCTGTATCTCACTTTTCACCATTAATAATGAACATTTAACTTTACCTTTGCCCTATGAACAACTACACAATAAAGGCGTTCGGAATAACGAAAGACATTCTGGGAGAAAAAGAAAATGCATTTGAAATGAAAGGTAAAACGGTGCGTGAATTGCGAGCTGAATTAAACATACGGTTCCCCAAATTAATAGCATTACGATCGTTATATATTGCCGTAAATAATGATTATGCTGAAGAGTCGAAAGTGTTAGAAGAGACGGATGAGATTGCGTTGATACCTCCTGTTAGTGGA
>JBBRFY010000100.1:0-15207 GCA_038241205.1 Cytophagales bacterium | reverse complement strand
TAGTGAAATTTATCTGGTGTCAATTAAACTGAATTATTCTGCGTGTAATTCAAACTGTAGTGTTGAACTAAAGTCCATCGAGAGAAGATTTGAATAACCCTGCACTTAAGTGCGGGGTTATCAACCAAACTAGTGAAGGGGGCTTTAGCCCAACAGATCTTTTTCTTCGCGGCAATTTGAATTGCACCTATTATTCTTTGAGCGGACTTGATATAGGTAACAGTACAATTAAAGTAATCCTCTTCCTAACTAAACAATGCTCCGGCAATTGTGCCTGACATCATGGTTGCCAAAGAAGCAGCGAGCAAGGCTTTGATGCCAAGTTTAGAAAGATCTCCTTGTCGCTCGGGAGCCATGCCGCCAATGCCTCCAATTTGAATGGCGATTGAACTGAAGTTGGCAAATCCACAAAGTGCATACGATGCGATGACGATTGATTTCTCGCTAAGCAAACCTGCTGCTTTCATATCAGACAAACTAAGGTATGCCACAAATTCGTTGATCACCATTTTTTGTCCTAAGAGACTGCCTACCTGTAATGCCTCTGCCCAACTTACGCCCATCGCGAAAGCGAATACACGAAATATTTGTCCGAATAAATATTGAAGTGAGAATCCTGTAAAGGCTCCGTTGGTTGACGTAACTACCCACTCATTCAAACCTGTCCATGCGCCTATGCCATCTACTAAAATCCAATTCAAAGCATAAATCACTGCTATAAAAGCCAATAGCATCGCTGCAATATTCAATGCGAGTTTTAAACCATCGGCCGCACCAGTTGCCAATGCATCAATTACGTTTACACCTATTGCTTCTTTGTTAACATGAAGCGATTTGTCAATTTTTTCTGGTTCTGTTTCAGGAAGAAAAATCTTAGACATTACAATGGCAGCAGGTGCATTCATAATGGAAGCACACAATAGATAGGTAGCAAATTTTACCAATTGTGTAGGATCACTCCCTCCTAAGAAAGTAATGTAGGCACCCATTACACTTCCTGCAATGGTGGCCATTCCGCCTGTCATCAAACACAACAATTCCGACTGCGTCATTCGTGCAATGAATGGCCGAACTAATAAAGGGGCTTCTGTTTGACCCAGAAAAATATTGCCGGCAGCAGACAAACTTTCCGCACCAGACAAGCGCATGGTCTTTGCCATAATCCACGCAAAACCATAAACGATTTTTTGAAGAATGCCCAGATAATATAAACCACTTGTAACGGCAGAGAAGAAAATAACGGTAGGCAATGCTTGGAAGGCGAATAGAAATCCTAAGGAATGATGCGCGGTTGTATCAGCATCACTGTTCTTCGATAAATCACCGAAAAGAAATTGGGCTCCGTTAGAAGCAAAGCTTAAAAATTTCACAAAGCCAGTTCCCACGGCTTCAAAACCACTGCGAACAATAGGTACTTTGCCAACCAACAATGCAATTACTATTTGAATTGTAATACCAACGGCCACCAATCGCCAATCAATTTTCCTTTTGTATCCTGAAAGCAAATATGCGATGCCCACTATAACAATAAGACCGATAAGCCCGCGCAAATAATCCATTCAGTTTAGGTTTAGTATTGATGCTTAAACTAACGTTACGCAAAAAATCAATTTTACCACAGAGAACCCAAAGAGCAAATACACACCGAGGTAACACGGAGGTTTTTCAATATAATCTCTGTGGGGTGTTCACTGTGACTACTCCGTGGTTAAAGACAGATTGCGTAACTTCACTTAATAAATCAAAAAGCTTAAAGCGAAAATTTCTTTTCTACGCTTTAAGCTTTTTTTGCACTTTGTTTAATTTCTTTTCCCCAGCTCATCTCGAATTTTTGCCGCGCGTTCATAATCTTCTTTATCGATGGCGTCCTTAAGTAAGTCGTTTAACTTTTCAATAGAGTAATTTTTAAAGTCGTCTTTTCGGCCAGCCGCTTCTTTTTTTACTTTCGCTTTTACCTCTGATTTGGCTTCGGCTTTCTCCTCTTCTACTTCATCGGTTAACACGATGCCCGCCTCGGCTAGAATATTTTCGTATGTATAAATTGTAGCATCAAAACGAAGTCCGATGGCAATGGCATCAGAAGGCCGTGCATCAACTTCTGTTTTCTTCAATCCATCGGAGCACACAATCTTGGCAAAGAATACACCTTCCTTTAAATCAGAGATTACAATCTCTTCAACTGTAAAATGAAAGTTGTTGGCGAATGCTTTAAACAAATCGTGCGTCATCGGGCGATTCGGAATAATCTTTTCGATTTCAATCGCGATAGCTTGCGCTTCAAACATACCGATGATGATCGGTAAACGTCTATTCCCCTCTGTTTCGCCTAACACCAAAGCAAATGATCCGGTCTGCGATTGGCTCGAGGATAAACCTAGTATTTCTAATTTAATTTTCTTCACGTCAACTCCAATTTTTCAATCTGCTTTCAGTGCTGTTTATACTAAAACAAATTAATGTTCGATACCTGATTTTATTTTGCTGCTTTAATTGCTTCAGTCAATTTAGGAATTATTTCAAAAGCATCACCAACAATTCCATAATCAGCAGCCTTAAAAAATGGCGCATCAGGATCTTTGTTAATAACCACTATGCATTTTGAAGAATTTACACCTGCGAGATGTTGAATAGCACCCGATATACCCACAGCAATATAAAGCTGAGGTGCCACTTTTACTCCCGTCTGACCAACGTGTTCATGGTGTGGTCTCCAGTTCATATCGGATACGGGCTTACTGCATCCAGTTGCAGCATGAAGCGTCTTGGCCAATTCTTCCAATATTCCCCAATGCTCCGGGCCTTTCATTCCGCGCCCACCGGAAACAACAATGTTTGCTTCTGGTAAAAGTACTTCTCCTGTTGCTTGCTCAGACGATGTAATTTTTGTAGCAAAGTCAGCATCAACAAGTGACGTAGAATAAGGTGTAACTGAAATAGCTGCACCTACCTCTTTTATTTCAGCAGCATTTTTCTTTAATCCTAAAACCTTCTTTGCATTTTTTAATTCAACGAGCGCAAATGCCTTACCGGTATAAATACTTCTCTTCACAATAAATCCGGAAGACGTATCGGGAATTTCAACAACGTTAGAGGCGAGGCTTGCTCCTATTTTTGCAGCAACGCGTGCGCCCACTGGTGTACCTAAAGATGAATTGGCTAACACTAGTATATCGGCTTGCTCATCGTTCATAGCATTTACTAATACCGAAGCATATGCTTGTATAATACCTTGATTCAATTTACTATCAGCCGCATGAAGTACTTTCTTCGCACCATATTTTCCTAAGGCTTCCAGTTCTGCCTGATCAACTTCACCTAACGCAATAGCCGTAACATTTCCACCCATTGCATGTGCATACACCACCGCTTCAATGGAGGTCTTCTTTACTTTCCCTTCTGCACTTTCAATGAAAACTAATATATTCATAATTTAAGGTTGTTCGTTATTCGTTATTCGTTAATGGTTAATAGGCTTAAGGTTCTATGTACCGCGTTCAAAATTAAAGTTTAATATCAATTGTTAATGATCATCACACCCAGGTCTCAAACCCACGATTAACGATTAACCATTAACGATTAACTTTTCACACAGCTCACAATACTTTGGCTTCGTTCTTAAGCAACGTTACCAACTCACCAACATTATCTGGCGATATCATCTTAACAGAACCTTTCGGTGGTGGCAATTCAAACTTTTGAAGTTTCACACCGCTATCAAACGCTATTGGTTCAACAACTGTTAATGGTTTTGTTCTGGCCGACATAATACCGCGCATGTTTGGAATTTTCCATTCTGCAATGGGCTCTTGGCAACCGGCCACAAACGGAAGGTTCACTTCTAAAAATTCTTTTCCTCCTTCTATTTCTCTTGCAAGTTTTGCTGTATTACCTTCAATCTCCAATTTCATCACGGGTGAAATGGATGGCATGCCTAACATTTCTCCAACCATTCCATGCACTACTCCGCTGTTATAATCAATCGACTCGCGACCCATTAAAATCAAATCATAACCACTCTTTGCTTGTTCAGCAATTTGAGCGGCAACAAAAAATGAATCGGTTGGCTCAGCATTCACGCGAATAGCATCATCGGCACCTATAGCAAGCGCCTTGCGAATCGTTGGCTCAGTCTCCGCAAGGCCAACATTAATTACCGTTACGGTTGCTCCTGACGCTTCTTTAATTTCAATAGCTCTCGCTAATGCGTAATCATCGTATGGGCCGATAATGAATTGAACACCATTACTATCGAACTTTGTATTATTGTCAGTAAAATTGATTTTGGAAGTGGTGTCGGGTACGTGTGAAATACAAACTAATATCTTCATCTTCTCGCTTTTCGATTAGGTTCAAACTGATTATTGAAACGCGGGTCAAGATACAAAAAACCCATTTCCAAACGCTAAAAATCTAAGATTTCAGATTTGATTCTATCGATTTTTAAATTTGTTTTAAAGCTGCAATTAAAATTCTTCGAAACATGACTTTACATTCACAAAATTGACCCGACTTCAGCAACTTCAGCGGTTTCTATTAGACGATCCAAACGATCCGTTTAACCTCTATGCCCTGGCGCTAGAATATCAAAAGAGCGATGTGCAAAAATCAAAAGCACTTTTTCAGAAGCTCATAGCAGAACATCCAAAATACATTGCTACCTATTATCATTTTGGAAAACTCCTTCAAGAAATGAATGCATTAAAAGATGCGCAAAACGTTTTTGAAAATGGAATTCAATATGCGCAAGAATTAAATGAACTGAAAGCGTTGCGCGAACTTAGGGCTGCGCTTCAGGAATTGGAAGAAGAGATATAAGTTCCAGGTTCATGGTTAAAAGTTCCAGGTTCGAGGTTTGAAGTTGAGTGATCTCAGATTCTGAGTGCATTCTACGAACAACTACTAACGAACAACCATCAACAATTCGCGATTCGCGATTCAATTCTCCAACGCACCATCATCAACCCAACATCCAATTAAATCAATTTGATTTTGTGTGAGGCTTCCATCACGTGGCATGTTTTTACTTTGCGTTTCTGATTTCATTTGAGCAGCATACTTTTTTGCATTATCGTATTTACTTAAATCAGGTCTTGAAACTCCATTGTGGCATCCTGATTTTACACATGAGCTTTCAACAATGGGTTTAATATCAGAAATCCAACTTGTGCCTGATTTACCTTTGGGGATGGTAATGGTTAATGTAACGATACATCCATCACCATCTTTCACACCAATGGAGTGATTGCCCGAGTTCAATCCTAAAAATGAAGCAACATCTGAAAACGATCCACTGCCAATGTTAAAAGTATAGGGTGGATTTCCATCTACAATTGTAATCGATGCTTCTCCATTTCCACCACGGCATTCTGTGTCTTCCACAAGTTCTGTTGAGAAAGAAAAATTATCACCCACAACAGCAATGTTGTTAACTGATTTTGTGCATCCGTTTCCATCCTTCACCGAAACAGCATAAACACCCGGAAGCAATGCTGTAAACTCACCAGTCGATTGACTTGTAGTTTGATCATTTAAAAAATAGCTGTACGGTTCTTTGCCTGCACCTGCTTCAACTGAAATAGAACCATTGGGAGTAGCGCAGTTTGTTGCATCAATTTTATTTTTCAACACAATTTTTAAGTCGCTCACTTCGCAGTTGAAGGGCTTCGGATCATCTGAACACGAAGCGATGAAGCACACCATACAAACAACTATACTTCCCGCAATACCTTTGCATACATTCATTCCGCCAAGTTAATGGTTAATTTTTAGAATTGAACAACCAATCCTATTACCGAATAACAATTAACGATTAACAGATCCCCGATTAAAACGGTGTTTCATCATCATCCCCACGCGATGGGAATGGTGGCGGTGCGTCATTCAAGCGACTCTCTCGTGTAATCATTCCAGAGAATGGATTTTCATTTGACGATGGAGAATCGAGGTCTCCAAACTTGGTGTACTTACCGATAAACTTAAGCTTCACACTTCCGGTAGATCCATTTCGATGCTTCGCGATAATTACTTCGCCCATACCTTGTGTAGGCAATCCTTCTTCATCAACCGTTATCTTATAATATTCAGGACGATAGAGAAACATTACAATATCAGCATCTTGCTCGATAGAACCCGATTCACGTAAGTCAGATAATTGCGGCCTCTTATCGCCCCCACGTGTTTCCACACCGCGACTTAATTGTGATAGTGCCAACACCGGAACTGAAAGTTCCTTTGCTATTCCTTTTAACGCTCGTGAGATGGAAGCAATTTCTTGTTCGCGATTACCAGACTGTTCACCGCGCATCAATTGCAAATAATCAACAACAATTAATTGAACGCCATGCTCTGCTTTTAATCTCCTACACTTGGCACGCAGTTCAAGCACAGAAAGTGCAGGCGTATCATCAATAAAAATTGGTGCGGTTGCTAACTTATTTGTTTTATGCACAAGCTGTGTCCACTCGTGGTCAGCAAGATTACCTCTCTTAATCTTCTCTCCTTCTAATTCCGCTTCCGCTGAAATCATACGATTAACCAACTGGATAGACGCCATCTCTAATGAGAAGATTGCTACCGGAATTTTAAAGTCAACGGCTGCGTTACGCAAAGCGGAAACCACAAACGCTGTCTTACCCATACCTGGGCGAGCAGCAATAATAACAAGATCTGATTTCTGCCATCCCGATGTCATTCGATCCAATGCCGTGAATCCACTTGGCACCCCGGTAAGTCCGTCTTTGTGATCTTTTAATAGCTGAAGTTCTTGTATTGCCCGCGACATGAGGTTACGCATGTTGTCGTAATTCTTGCGCAGGTTTGAATCGGATATTTCAAAAATAGATTGTTCGGTTTTATCTAATAATTCAAATACATCGGTTGTGTCTTCATATGCATTGTGATGAATCTGAGAAGCGATTTGAATTAACTCGCGCTTAATCGCCATCTCCATGATAACGCGTGCGTGATATTCAATGTTTGCAGCTGAACTTACCTTAGACGTTAACTCCGCGATGTAATACGCACCACCAACCAATTCAATCTTACCGTCTTTGCGAAGTTGGTTAACAACCGTGCGCATGTCAACTGGTTCCGTTGCTTTAAACAATTCAACAATGGCAATGTAAATTTCTTTATGTACTTCAGAATAAAAATGATCGGGCTTTAAAAATTCTACAACAGCATTGAGCGCATTTTTTTCAAGCATGAGTGCACCCAGCACTACTTCTTCCAGATCAAGCGCCTGAGGTGGCAACTTCCCTAAACTTTCTGAGATGTCTCTCGGAATTAATTTATTAGACTTGTTGCTTAACCTCAGTGACGTTGATCTTCCTTGCTCCATACAGTGGTTGTTGTACGTTCTTTGATTTTTTTGTGGGGTGACAAACGTACAATCATTGATGAACTATTACGAACTTGTCGCTCCACAACTTGTACACATTTATTGAACAGAAAATTGTGCATAAATATTTTAGTTCATGAATAAATCTTTCAAAAAAAAATGGTAACTGGCATTGCTTGATTCATAACACTATATCAATCGTATAAAGTTAAGGATGAATTTATAAAGGTAAGTTCAAATGGTAGCAGCAGAAGTTCACAATACACCTAATGCCAGATGAACATTTTTACTTTTAACTACGCGCCTAAGTGCGTGGCAATTAAATTCTTCTGCCAATTAACCTAGTCAAAGATCACAATTTGAATTACATTCCCTTTTAAACACCAAACATTTTACTTTACTTTAAAAACCTATTATAGTTTTCATGCAACCGAAAAAACAACGAATACATTTTATTGCCATTGGAGGTAGTGTAATGCACAATCTGGCAATCGCTTTGAAACAAGCTGGCCATCAGATAAGTGGGTCTGATGACGAAATCTTCGATCCTTCTCATTCTTTGTTAAAGGAGCACAATCTTCTTCCTGAAAAGAATGGATGGTGGCCCGATAACATCACAACAGGTATTGATACGGTTATTCTTGGCATGCATGCCAAAGCTGAAAATCCAGAACTTCTAAAAGCACAAGAACTTAGTCTCCCCATCTTTTCGTTTCCGGATTATATTTATGAACATTCAAAAGATAAACAGCGCGTTGTCATTTCGGGTAGTCATGGCAAAACAACCATTACTGCTATTATTGTACACGTTCTCAATTATTTCAAAAGAGAATTCGATTATGTAATTGGCGCGCGAGTAAAAGGTATTGAAATTACCGTGCAGCTTTCTGATGCACCTACTATTATAATTGAAGGTGATGAATACCTTTCTTCTGCGCTCGATCCAACACCAAAATTTCTTCGCTATCAACATCACATCGGTTTGATTAGTGGTGTAGCGTGGGATCATGCCAATGTTTTTCACACTGAAGATGAGTACGTAAAACAGTTCGATCAGTTTGCAGACCAAACTCCGAAGGGTGGAATATTATTGTATTGCGAGCAAGATGCCATTGCAGCTATTATAGGGAAAAAAGAACGTGGCGATTTAGTGGAGATTCCCTATCAAGCACATGCTCATTCTTCCGATAATACCAATCAGATTTTTTTAACGAACGGTAAGGAACGTTACCCCATTAAAGTTTTCGGAAGTCATAATCTGCAAAACATCAGTGCCGCAAAAGAGGTATTGAAAAAATTAGGTATTTCAAATGAGCAATTCTTTGAAGCGATCCCAACCTTCGAAGGCGCTGCGGGGCGTCTTGAAAAAATAAAAGAAGATACCAACACCAGCATTTACAAAGATTTTGCGCATGCACCATCAAAAGTGCAAGCAACTGTAAAAGCATTGAAAGAAATTTTTCCTTCGCGGGATTTAGTCGCCTGTTTTGAATTGCATACCTATAGTAGTTTGAGTAAGAAATTTATTCCGCAATACAAAGACAGTTTAAAGGCTTCACAATTACCTATTGTGTATTTCAATCCTGGAAAGATGAAAATCAAAAACATGGAGATGCTAACCGCTGAAGAAATTAAAACTGCTTTCAATAATCAAGATATTTTGGTTTTTGAAGAGGCTGCTAAATTGGAAACCTATCTACTTCAACAAACCTGGAAAAATAAGAATCTACTGATGATGAGCTCCGGAAATTTTGGAGGGCTTGATATTCATTCGCTTGCTGATCGAATCATTTCGTAACTCTTTGATCTGAAATTCAAGTCCACAGACCACTGTCGACAGTCGACAGTGGTCTGTGGACAAATTCTAATTTTTTTATTTTCTTCCTTGCCTAGTAATTAAAGAATGAAATTAAACCTACGAAACCCACTGTGCTTTTTTGATCTGGAAACCACGGGCATAAACATTACGCACGATCGCATCATTGAAATAGGCGCTGTTAAAATGATGCCGAATGGTGAAGTGATTCGAAAGGCAACGCGTGTTAATCCTACTATACCGATACCCGCAGAATCAACTGCCATTCATGGCATTACAGATGATGATGTAAAAGACAAACCTACCTTTAAAGAAATAGCAAAAGACTATGCAAAGTTTTTTGAAGGTTCAGATCTTGGTGGATTTAATGTGTTGAAATTTGATATACCTGTTTTGGTAGAAGAATTTCTGCGTGCCGATATCGACTTTGATTATAGTCGCAAAAAAATAATTGATGCGCAGCGTATTTTTCATCTTATGGAAAAGCGTACCCTTTCTGCTGCGTACAAATTTTACTTAAACAAAGAGTTAATCAATTCGCATAGCGCAGAGGCCGATGCTGAAGCGACAATGGAAGTATTGATCTCTCAGGTAGAACGCTACGATGGCATGGACGTAACGGATGCCCTGTCGCGCAAAGTAGGTGAGATTAGAAACGACATGGATACCTTAAGTAAATTAACCGTTTCCGGTTTGGTTGATCTTGCCGCGCGCATGGTGCGAAATGAAAAAGGCATTGAGGTTTTTAATTTTGGCAAACACAAAAACAAACCGGTAACAACGGTTTTCAAAGAAGAACCCTCTTACTACGACTGGATGTTGAAAGGTGATTTTGCCTTGGATACGAAAAGAAGGCTTACTGAAATTAAGTTACGAAGTTTTAATAAGTAATAGAATTGAAAGGTTTTCCCTTTTACAATCTACTAAGGTCATCTTTTTACTTCCTTTTCAGAACCAAACGCTTTGTTAAATTTTATTTATAACTCCGTTTAATTTTCATTCCCTATTTAATATTTGAATGGCTGACCACCTGAATCACTTTATATGAAAAATGTTTTGACGCTTTTACTCATCTTTTCAGCACAGTATATTTTTGCTCAGAGTAAAGTATTCGACAACCTCTCATTGCCAAGCAAAATATTAAAAGGAGATCGAAAGTATGCTGTTTATTTACCTGACGGATATGAAACTTCACAACGCTCTTACCCTATTCTCTACTTACTTCACGGTGGCGGTGATGATCAAACAGGTTGGGTTCAGTTTGGCGAAGTGCAACACATCGCAGATAAGTCCATCGCGGATGGATCAGCCACTGCAATGATTATCGTAATGCCTGATGCTAGCACTGGTCAGCGAGGATATTACAATGATGTAAAGAACGATTGGCGATACGAGGATTTCTTCTTTGAAGAGTTTATGCCTTTTGTTGAAACGAAGTATAGAGTTAAAAAAGATAAACGATACCGTGCCATTGCCGGTCTTTCAATGGGCGGTGGCGGAACGTTTATTTATGCACTGCATCATCCCGAATTATTTTCTTCTGCTTGTCCGTTAAGCGCATCTACCGGCTCTTTTACCTTAGAAGAAACAAAAGCATTTTTAACGCAACGCAATATCAAGTTTGATAATGATGCACAAATTGAAACCTATTACAAAAAGTACAGTGTACTGGCGCAACTCGATGCTGTAACCGATGAAAACAAAAAAGCCGTTCGATGGTATATAGATTGTGGCGATGATGACTTTTTGTTTGAAGGAAATTCATTGGCGCATATAGCGATGCGTAAAAAAGAAATTCCACATGAATTTAGAATTCATGATGGCGGACATAACTGGACGTACTGGCGCAACGCATTACCTAATGTATTCAGTTTTATTTCAGATGCATTTCATCAATATTAAATTTAACCCAAAACGTTTATGGCTGCTTTTGTAATCGTGGATATAACTATCTTAAACCAACACGAATATGAAGAATATAAAAAATTAACACCTCCATCTATCGCTGCGTATGGTGGAAAATTTATCGCCCGAGGCGGAGTAACTGAAAGTCTTGAGGGAGACTGGAATGCTGAACGCATTGTAATCTTAGAATTCGAAAATGTACAGCGTGCAAAAGAATGGTGGAATTCAGAATTGTATGCACCCGCTAAAGAAATTCGCCAGCGAAATGCAAAAACAAAAATGATTTTGGTGGAAGGTATTTCGGTTTAGAAATAAGGTATTGTCGAAAATCAATGTGCTGCATTCACGGAAGATGCCGCTGCACGAATCAGCTCTTTACCCAATCTGTTTTGTCCGAAGATTAAAATTAGTAGTGCAACACCGGAGGTTGAAGCCATTAAGATAACAATGGGTAAGGCACTCGTTGTATTGAATAATCCGACACCGAAAGAAGATAGTGCTGCAATACCAATTTGTGTGCAACCCATAAGAGCGGAAGCACTTCCTACAGTTCTCGTAAAAGGAGCAAGTGCCAATGCATTTGCATTGGGATTGATAAAGCCTATACAACTCAGACTTACAAAGAACATTGCAATGGTGCTATACAATCCAAACCAATTACTCCAAACACCAAAGAAGAAAATGATTCCGGCAACTACTTGAACGATCAACGCCATCCGAAATATTTTTTCACTTGAAAACTTTCGCGTAACAAAAATATTTAATTGGCTTGAGCCGATAAATCCTACTGAAAGGAGTGCAAAGATTCCACCATATACCTTTGGACTTACATTATAAATCTCCATGAAAATGATGGGTGAACCCGCCACATAAACAAACATAGTAGCAAACGAAAATGAACCTGCGAATGTAAAGGTGGCGAATTGCGGATTTTTTAAAATACCTATGAATGTTTCAATCATTGGCTTCGCGCGGAGCGATATTGTAGGGTCGGGTTCATGGCCTTCGGGTAGATAAAAATATACGATAACAAGAATCAACGCTACAATAACAGCGAGTATAATAAAGATGGATTGCCAACCAAACGTTGCAATTATAAACCCACCAACGGTTGGCGCAAGTAAAGGCGAAACGCCAAGGATCAACACAAGAAGAGAAAAAATTCGGGCACTGTCTTCTACCGGAAAAAAATCACGGACCATCGCCATTGCTCCAACCCACGCAACACTTCCTCCAATGGCCTGAAAAAATCGAAAGGTAATTAATGACGTGACATCATGTGATTGCATGCACCCTATACTTGCAATGATAAAAATAATAAGACCGACATATAAGGGTCTTTTCCTTCCGAAGCGATCAAGTAATGGCCCGTACAGAATTTGCCCGAGCGCCATGCCAACAAAGTAACTTGATACGGAGAGTGAAACAACAGCAGTAGTACTACCAAATTCCTCCGCAATCTGCGCGAATGCCGGTAGATACATATCGATTGCAAATGGCGTAACGGTTGCTAGTGATCCTAATATCCAAATAATGGTTCTGTTGCTTGCTTTAATTTTTTGCATGACCGGCAAAAATACTAAAATCTATTCTTTGAAATGAACGAATAGATTCCCGACCTGGGGATGATATTTTCGAACAAGGCACCGTTGCCTTTGTGTTTGTGAAGTTGTGGGACTTTGAAAAAATAATCTGTCCCGCGCAATTTAGGATTAAATCATCTGTGTTCAAGCTACTTAATATAATTTGGGGATTCACATTTTTGCCAATACTCAACAATTATCTTCATTACACTTTTTAAATCTTGAAAACTTGAAGGTTTGACAAAAAATCCTTGAATAGATTTTGAGTAAGCGTCAATAACAGCTTCTTGTTCAGCCCTTGTTGTAAAAAATAAGTAAGGAATAGTTTTTATTCGTATGTCCTCATTTTCATGAATTTGTTTTCTCAATTCCATGCCATTTAACTTAGGCATATTGATGTCAGAAAAAACAATGAAAGGCTCAGTGGTTTTTGCCGTTAAATAGGTAAGTGCTTCTTGTCCGTCATTGAAAAAGATAATTTCATTTTTATAATTTAGTTCTTTAAATACTTCACTAAACATCACTTGGTCATCAGTGTCATCTTCAACTATAATAATTGCTCCGTTCTTATTCATCCTGTTTTATTTTTGAGAGTTTAACGTGTAGATGAAAATTATTGCATGCACTTAAAGTTCGCAGTGTCCGCGAGTATGACGCACAACTAACTTACAACGCTACCCTACTTCGATCGAATAACAAAGGTAATTTTGCCAGTTGAAATTGCTGGAACGTTTGAACCCGTTTGAATGAACGTTAATTTCTCAATTGCTTTTCTACAAGCTTGTTCCGCCTGCTGACTAACAGCGCCTTCGACTTTTAGAATGGAAACAATGTCACCATTACTATCAACTTTAATTTCAAATGCTATTCTGCCCGTCTCATTATTCGGCACGTCAGGGTTTGGAGACTTATCCCATTTCCAACCCGATAAATCTAAACTAGATCCATTATTTCCGCCACCGGGCGTACCGGTATATTGGCCGCCCTTCACTAGTGTACCTTCAGGTTCTCCTTTGTTGCCGGTCTTCCCTGCATCATCTCCTTCACTTCCAGCCTTACCTTCTTTAGCACCCGCGGTTTTAGAATCTGACTCTGCTTTCTTTTCTGCTGGCTTATACACTGCCTGCGGTTTTTCAGGTTTCACTTCGGGTTTAACCTCAGGCTTTTTCTCTTCTACTTTTTCCTTTGGTTTTTCAACAGGCTTTGTTTCTTCTTTCTTCTTTACAGGGACAGGGCTTTCTGCTTTTGTAGATACTACATCTTCAGAAGGCTTGGTATCCACTGGTTTCGTTTCTTCTTTTACAGATTCCTTAGCTTCTTCTGGTTGCACTTCTTCCGGCTTGCTCTTCGCCTCTTCTGGTTGCTTGCCTTCATTTCCTACTGGGGTCGTAGCAGGATTATCTCCCCCGCCTTGTTTATCAAAACCCATGTTTAATTCAATACCTACTTGAGGATTTGGAGGATCGGGCGGACTGTACGCCACCAATACAAACAACAACAAAAAGATGGCAATTTGAACGCCTACAGAATAGAAGAAAGCTTTGCGTTCGTTTTTCTTTTGTTCTTCCGGCTCACTCATTTCTATTTGGGTTTGGTTGCCAAAATAACTTTCGCTTCAAGCGATGCTGCAATACCGACAACGAAAACTAAATTCTCTGTCGTTACGTCTTTGTCTATGTTTAACACCACAGCACCACCGGGTTCGCTTAATCTACTTTTCAATTCACCTTCTAATGTTGCTTTCGTTACCTTGGTATCGTTCACAAAATATTGTAAGTCTTTGGTAACGGTAACCGAAAGTTTTTGAGGTAGCATTTTACTCGGCTTGCTGGTTGGTAAACTAACTGGCAAACCAGAAGGCGTAACAAACGAAGACGTAAGCATGAAAAAGACCAGCAACAAAAAGATAAGGTCAGTCATGGACGCCATGCTGAAACTCGGATCGACTTTATTTTTAGAACGTAAGTTCATGGTTTTTAAATTTTAGCGAGGCTCTTGCAAGAGATCAATAAAATCAATGGAGGTGTATTCCATTTTATGCACCACCTTTTGCACGCGTGAAACTAAAAAGTTGTATGCCAGATACGCCACAATACCAACGACCAAGCCCCCGACCGTTGTAATCATAGCGGTGTACATACCTTGCGATAACAATTTTGGACTAACAGAACCTTCCTCCTGCGCAATGGCCATAAAGGATGACACCATTCCGATTACAGTTCCTAAAAATCCAATCATGGGTGCAGCACCTGCAATGGTAGCAAGTGTTGGTAAATTCTTTTCCAGTTTAAAAACTTCAATCTTTCCCACGTTTTCGATGGACGCTTCGATTGTTTTTAGCGGACTACCGATGCGTGCAATACCTTTCTCAATCATGCGCGCAACAGGTGTTTGATTTTGCGCACACAGCATCTTTGCTCCATTCACATCACCCTTCAACACCAATTCTTTTACCCGCGCCATAAAAGCATCCGGATCACGATTCGCTTTGTTGATGGTAAGCAATCGCTCAATAAATAAGTAAATGGCAATGACCCATAGTATAGCAATGGGTATCATCATAA
>JBBRFY010000099.1:0-15218 GCA_038241205.1 Cytophagales bacterium | reverse complement strand
ATACTATCTGGCAATTACTCTTCCACAAGCTATTTCGAAAATCTCGGCAACGGAAAGTTTAGAATTAAAGCCCTGCCGTTTCAAGCGCAGCTGTCACCCATATATGGATTAGTTTCGGATGATGTGAATGAAGATGGTAATTTGGATATTTTGATGATAGGCAATGATCATGGAAATGAGGTTTTTTCCGGAAAGCAAGATGCGTTCAATGGACTTTTTCTATTAGGGGATGGCAAAGGAAATTTCACCGCATCAAAGGAGATTACTAGTGGGTTTAATGTTTCCGGTGACGGTAAATCTTTGTCTAAATTATTTAACGATAACGGAAATGAATTATTTGTAGCAACGCAAAATAAAGATAGCGTTAAAGTATTTGCTAAGACGGAAAGAAATCAACTCACGGAAAATTCGGTGATAGTCCTACAACAATTAGACACGTGGTGTTTAATTACATATTTAGACGGAACAAAGGAGAGGGTTGAATTCTACTACGGATCAGGATACCTATCTCAGTCATCAAGAAAAATGAGGATACCTAAGCATGTCAAAGAAATTATTATCTGCGATTCAAAAGGTAAATCGAGAAAAATTGTGCCTAATGGAATTTAATTACCTTAACATTTTCATGTCAATTGATAATTTTCGTTTTGTTCTTTATAATTCGATGTTTTAAATTTTTTTACAAATGATTGAGCCAAAATAACGTTTTGTGAATTACATTTTGATTGATAGAAAATAACTTATTTCAAACATGTTTACTGGAATTATAGAAGGCGTAGGGTGTGTTAAGCGAATTGAATCGGAGGGAAGTAACAAACATTTTTTGTTTGAAAGCCAGATTAGTTCTGAGTTAAAAGTGGATCAAAGTATTTCACATAACGGTGTTTGTTTGACCGTTACAAAAATTGAGGGCAACTCGTATTGGGTAACGGCCATTGATGAAACATTGAAAAAATCTACTCTTAATAATTTACAGGAAAATGATCTGGTGAATCTGGAGCGTTGTATGATTGCCAACGGTCGTTTTGATGGACACATTGTTCAAGGTCATGTCGATCAAACTGGTGTTATAAAATCAATTACTGAAATGGATGGCAGCTGGGTTTTTGATTTTGAATATGATGCTGCCATTGGCAATGTTACTGTGGAAAAAGGATCGATTTGTATTAATGGTGTTAGCCTTACCTGTTTTAATTCGCACAACAATGGGTTTTCGGTTGCTATTATTCCCTATACCTTTGAGCATACCAATTTCCATCAGTTGAACATTGGTCAATTGGTTAATCTTGAGTTTGATATACTTGGTAAGTATGTTAAACGTTTATTAAATCAATCGTTATGATGGCGAGTTTTTTCTTCAGTTTTAAATGTAGGAAATGCATTTAATTGCATATAGGTAGCGTTGTTGGCGCAGAGCGTGTAAATGTTTTGCAGAAAATTGAATTGCTCACGATGAATGAAAGCGCCTTCAGTTACGCTCTGGAAGATTTTTTCTCTTCTCAACAATTCGTTTGAGCCTTTTTTGAATTTGGAATCCGCTAATACCGGCAAGAACACCCACTATTCCTCCTGCCAAAATATCTCCTGGATAATGTACTCCAAGATAAATTCTAGTGTATGTCATAAAAGAAGCCCATAGAAATAGCCAGCCAATCCATGTTTTTGTTGATCTAAAAAGAAGAAAGAAAAAAGTGGCTGCGCCAAAAGTAGTGGCCGCATGACTTGACGCGAAGCCATATTTGCCACCGGTGTATATTTCTCCGTTCCAATTTTTAGCTAAGTGTATAAGTCCCGTAAGCGTTGGCTCGTGCGATGGACGCAGGCGAGCAAAGAATGGTTTCATTATGCTTGATGTAATTTGATCTGCCAGTAAAATGGTGATAAAAATTCCTAATAATATTATCCAACTTTCTTTTTTATAATTTTTAATTATAAGGTAAAGCAGAAAAACGTAAAGCGGCAACCACGCAAATGTTTGCGTTGAAAAGATCATTATTGAATCAAGCCATGGTGTATAAAAACTATTAAAGAATAGAAATATCTTTTTATCAAGTTCAATAAGTTGTTCCAGCATCATTATGATTCGTTTTGGATTTGGATCGCTAACTTATTTCTTGTGGTTTAAACCAATCAAATTTAAGTATTTATCTATTTAAAAGAACATCGTAGGGTATTGCGAAAAACGTTATCCCTTTTTGCTATGCTCCGCTTTGATTTTGTTCGGTGCAGACACAAGAGGAAGAGGTAAAAAACAAAAAATGACCTTGAAACACATCTAGTCAATCCCTTTCATTTTTTTTATTTCCCTGCTTTATTTCATTTTCTTCAAACCTAGTTTATTGTAACTTGAACTTATAATTTTTGTCTTCAAGAACATGGAAAAATTTGATCTGGTAGTAATTGGTGCAGGCCCTTCTGGCTATGCCGCAGCGATGCGTGCCATCGATTTTAAAAAGAAAACATTACTGATTGAGAAGAATATGGTGGGCGGTGCGGGTGTAACCAACGGAGCATTATCTTCAAAGACGTGGTGGGAACTTTCTCGTGAGGCGGCCTATTTTCGTAAAAATCTTAAACGCTTTAATCTGGAAGTGCCCAGTATAAACTATAGTGAAATTCAGTCGGAAGTTAGACGCGCAGTGGACGAAAGAAAATCGATGTTAGAAGAACATATTCGATTGATGGAGAATTCACACCACGCAGATTTGTTAACCTTTAAAAAAGGAAATGCCAAGTTAATTTCACAAAACGAAATTGAGATTGACATGGGCGCGTACGCGAAAGAAAAGATATGGGCAGAAAACATTATTCTGGCTACAGGTAGTCGCCCACGGTATTTAGCCGAATTACCTATTGACGAAAAAATTGTAATGACCAGCGATGGCATTGAAGACATGGACGATTTTCCGGAGAGCATCGTAATTGTTGGTGCGGGCGTTATCGGGTGCGAGTATGCTACTATCTTTTCAGGATTTGGAAAAACAAAAGTGCATCTCATTGATAAGGGCGCGCGAATTCTGCCCTTTGAGGATGATGATATTGTGCGAGTGATTGAACGCAACATGGAAAATAGTGGTGTACTCATTCATCGAAATTCAAGATTAACAAGAATGGAAATTAAACACGAGCGCGTTGAATATGAGCTTGAATATGATGATGGAGGGAAAGAAATATTCAATGTGCAGAAGGCGTTGGTAGCAGTTGGACGAACACCTAATTATGAGGACTTATGGGACGATAATGTTGAAATTAGTATTACGAAACGTGGCATTGAAGATAACGATACGCAAACAAATATTTCAAACATCTATGCGGTGGGTGATATAACCGCAGATATTTCATTAGTAAATGTTGGCGAGTTAGAGGGAAGATATGCAGTGGAAAAGATTTTCGGAAAGCCAAGTCGTAAGTTGATTTACGAAAACATTAGTACGATCATGTTTCTTAATCCTGAAGTTGCCAGCGTTGGTGCGAATGAAACACAGGCGCGCGAGAAAGGTCTAGACTATAAAGTTGTTACGTTGGACTATAGTTGTATTCCTCGGGCGATAGCGAAGCGAAACACGCAAGGATTTATTAAACTGCTAGTAACGAACGATGAGGCAATGAAGATTTTAGGATTGAAAGTAGTTGGCAATCATGCCTCGAGTGCTATCCAAGCCGTTGCGTTACTTATATCGATGGATAAAGGAATTGAAGAGCTTGCAGAATGTGTTCATCCGCATCCATCTATCACGGAAGGAATCCAGGAATGTGTGCGGATTCTATTAGGTAAATCTTTATTCAAGCCATCTGCCTTACGAGAGAAATTAACCTGCCGAACGAGCATTGCTACAATATATGAAGACGTTAAATTTTAATATTACTGAATCACTGTATTTTAATTAAACTCCACTTAAATCAGACGTTAAGCCATAACAAGAAAAGCGTAAGTGAGCGACATGGATTACTGAATACTTTTTAATAATATTTAGCAACCTCGGTCAAATTTTTCCGCTTCAATTCCGGAACAAAAGTTTCATCAGCCGGATACCCCACCGGTATCAATAAAAATGGTCGCTCGTTTTCTGGTCGGTTTAAAATTTTTGAAAGAAAATTCATTGGGCTTGGTGTGTGGGTAAGTGCAACCAAACCGGCCTGATGAATGGCAGCCAATAAAAATCCACAGGCTAAACCAACCGATTCAGCAACATAATAATTAGTATGCTTTAATCCGTGCTCGTCAAGATCATACGCTTTCTTAAAAACAACGATAAGGTAGGGCGCTATTTCGAGAAAGGGTTTTTTCCAATCGGTTTGAAAAGGAAGTAAGTCGTTGATCCATTCTTTACTCATCCGCCCAGAATAACTTTCGTATTCTTCTTTTTCTGACTCAATTCTAATTTGTTTTTTTATGTCAGAATTGGATACAACACAAAAAGTCCAAGGTTGTTTGTGCGCACCAGAGGGAGCGGTAGAGGCGGTGCGAATAATATGATCTATGATTTCTTTCGCAATTGGTTTGTCTGAAAAATCACGCACCGTTCTGCGTTTATTCATTTCATTAAAAAACGATGCGCTTCGTTCAAGTACTTCCTCCGGTGTTAGGGATTCACGTTCGTATCGAACAAAGTTATAACCATTGATTTCTCTTGTCTCCATTCTGTTTGATCTATGGCGTAAAGGTATCGAATGCTATAAAGGTATAATGTAAGGATGCAGACAAAGTTAAACTTCGTCTGCGTTTTAAGTTTTGAAATAAACTTTGAATATCGTTCCCTTGATACAACCCATCGATATTCAATTTCTCATTGAAATGGGCTGTTTATTCTTCGGTAAAATTGTATTATTTTTTATGACGCTTTCTAAGTTCTTCCAGAACATCTTGCAGTGAATAATCCTTTTCAGCAAGCAACACCAAATAGTGAAAGAGCAGATCAGCGGCTTCTCCAATAAACGACTTTTCATTGTTATCTTTTGCTTCAATTATTAATTCAACGGCTTCCTCGCCAACTTTTTGGGCGATTTTGTTTATTCCTGATTCAAATAGACTTGTTGTGTACGATTCTTTTTTTGGATTTGCTTTTCGATCTTTTATAATATTCTCTAGCGAATTTAAATTCCAATGTTCATTTGTTTCGTCAAAACAAGTAGCAGCGCCTGTGTGACAAACGGGTCCAATCGGATTTACTTTAATCAACAACGTATCATGGTCACAATCCAACATCATCTCTACTACATTCAGAAAGTTACCAGATGTTTCACCTTTTGTCCATAGTCGCTGTTTTGATCTACTAAAGAATGTGACCAGTTTATCGGTAACTGTTTTTTGAAACGCTTCCTCATTCATAAATCCGAGCATGAGTACGCGCTGTGTTTTAGCATCTTGAATTATACAAGGCACCAATCCGTTAAGTTTTTCGAAATTTATTTGCAGGTTATTCATTTTCGATTTTTGATTCGTAATTTACTTGAGTTGACATATTTTTCTGAATTCTTTATTCTCCAATTCTAACAGCAATGCCGTTTTGCTTTAAGTATGATTTCAAATCAGGAATTTTAATTTCCCCAAAATGAAAAATGCTTGCGGCCAGAGCAGCGTCAGCCTTACCCAATATAAAGGTATTAATGAAGTGACCCATATTTCCTGCACCGCCAGATGCGATAATCGGTATGGTTAGTATTGAATGAAGTTTATGCAAAGGATCATTCGCAAAACCATTTTTTGTTCCATCATGATCCATACTGGTAAAAAGTATTTCGCCAGCCCCACGATCTTGTCCTTCTTTCGCCCAGGTAAAAAGTTTTTTATCGGTAGGATTTTTTCCGCCATGCGTATGAACGATCCATTGGTTTTCAATTTTTCGCGCATCGATGGCCAACACAATACATTGCGCACCAAATGCTTTCGATAAATCATTTATAAGTTGCGGATTTCGTACAGCGGCAGAGTTGATACTTACCTTATCAGCACCCGCTTCTAGAAGTGGCGCAACATCTGCCACAGAACTAATGCCACCGCCAACGGTGAAAGGAATATTAATATGTCGCGCAATATCTTTTACCAATGATGCAAATGTTTTCCGTTCTTCATCGGTAGCGGATATGTCGAGAAACACCAACTCGTCTGCACCTTGTTGTGCATACTGAGTAGCCAGTTCAACCGGATCGCCAGCATCGCGAAGGCCAACAAAATTTACACCCTTAACGGTGCGACCATCTTTAATATCAAGGCACGGTATGATGCGCTTAGTTAACATGCCTTAATTCGTTAAGTGAAATTTTGCCTTCATAAAATGCCTTTCCTACAATTACACCATCTACCTTGATATAACTTAACTCTTTCAAATCATCTACAGAACTAACACCTCCGCTGGCAATAATCTTAAGATCGGGAAAACGTTTTTTAAGTTTTTTATATAGGCCGAAATTAGGTCCTTCTAACATACCATCGGTATTAATATCCGTACAGGTAATATACGACAATCCTTCTTTTACAAACTGCCCGACAAATTCATAGAGATTTACTTCAGTATGTTCTTGCCACCCGCTGATCATAATTTTTTCATCGCGCACATCGGCACTGAGAATAAAATTTTCAGGATGGTATTTCTTCATCCAACCAATAAATTTTTGCGGATCTTTTACAGCAAGACTTCCTACATTAATTTGGTTGATATCCATATCTAACAACCTTTCTAAATCATCTTGATCTTTAACTCCTCCGCCAAAATCTACTTTAAGGGAAGTCTTACCTTGTATATCTTCTATTACTTTCCAGTTAACAACCTTGCCTTTTTTTGCACCATCAAGATCTACAAGATGAATGTATTTTAAATCAGCATCTTCAAATCCTTTCGCTACATCCAATGGATTTTTGCTGTAGATTTTCTTTTGCGCATAATCGCCTTGTGTTAAACGAACACACTTTCCGTCAATAATATCAATGGCAGGAATAATTCTCATATCAACATTTAAACATTTAAAAAACTTTTTAAAACCAATTCACCAGCGTGCGCGGATTTTTCAGGGTGAAACTGAACAGCATAAAAATTATTGCTGTGCATTGCTGCACTAAACGGATTAATGTATTCGGTAATGGCCGATGTGTTTTTGTTAACGGGCACATAATAACTATGAACGAAGTATGCATACTTATTTTCTAGTTCAGGAGTTAACCAGCTATCGCTGATGGTTAAATTATTCCATCCCATGTGCGGCACCTTCATATCAGCTTCCGGCTTAAATAATTTTACGGTCTCATTAAAAATCCCAAGGCATTCTGTATTATTTTCTTCCGAATGTGAACACATCAATTGCATGCCTAAACAAATGCCCAATACAGGCTGCTTAAGATTGACTATAATTTGATCTAGCTTTTTGTCCTTAAGGTATTTCATTGTAGTACTTGCTTCACCAACCCCGGGAAAAATTACCTTATCTGCATTTAGTATTTCTTCTGCATTGTCAGTAATACTAAAATCAACACCAAGTCGCTCCAGAGCAAATGATACTGACTGAATGTTGCCTGCATTGTATTTAATAATTATTAATTTCATTTCCAATCAGTTTATACTTTCAGTCTTTGCTTTTCGTGCTTTGCATTTTAAACTTTGCGTCTTTGCGTGAACTGAATTTATCTCACGCAAAGACGCAAAGAAATTTCGCAAAGAACGCAAAGAATGCATTTAACCTTTTATAAAATTCCTTTTGTAGAAGGTAATTGGTTGCCTTCTTTTTTAACAGCCATCTTTATTGCTTTGGCGAATGCTTTAAAGAGTGCTTCAATTTTATGATGTTCATTTGTTCCTTCTGCTTTCATATTCAAGTTGCATTTTGCTGTATCTGAAAAAGATTTAAAGAAATGATAAAACATTTCCGTTGGCATCTCACCAATTTTTTCGCGTTTAAATTCCGCTTCCCAAACAAGCCACGGTCTTCCGCCAAAATCAATTGCCACTTGTGCAAGGCAATCATCCATAGGTAAACAAAAACCATAACGTTCGATTCCTCGCTTATTGCCTAAAGCATTAATGAAGGCTTCTCCCAATGCCAAGGCTGTGTCTTCAATGGTATGATGTTCATCAATATGTAAATCGCCTTTTGTTTCTATGGTGAGGTCAATATTTCCGTGACGCGAAAGTTGATCGAGCATATGATCGAAGAAAGCAATGCCCGTGCTTATTTTTGATTTCCCTTCGCCACCAAGATTTATTTCAATTTTTATATCCGTCTCTTTTGTTTTTCGAACCACGCTCGCTTTGCGTTCCGGATTGGCAACGAGTTTATAGATATCTCTCCAGTCTGTTGTAGTAAGTTTACAAAATGCATCAAGTCCTTTTTCTTTTGCTGCATTTGTTAAACTTCCATCGTTGATTAAAATACCTTGTGCTCCAAGATTCTTTGCCAGTTCAACATCTGTCAACCGATCACCAATAACATACGAGTTTTTAAGATCATACGTATCCGAAAAATATTGGGTAAGCATTCCAATACCGGGTTTGCGTGTTGGCTTGTTTTCGTGTGGAAAAGATTTATCGATGAGAACGTTTGTGAATTTTATATTCTCATTTTCAAAAGCCTTCATTATTTTATTGTGTGTTGGCCAAAAGGTATTTTCAGGAAAGCGATCGGTTCCAAGCCCATCTTGATTGGTGACCATCACTAATTCGTACTCTGTTTCTGAAGCAATTTTGTTAAGCCACGAAAACACACCCGGATAAAATTCCAACTTTTCTAAGCTGTCGATTTGTTCATCACTTGGTTCAAGGATGAGCGTTCCATCACGATCAATAAACAATACTTTTTTCATAGTAGTTTTAATGCGTTGAGTAGGTCTCGATTTTCTTTTGGTGTGCCAATGGTTATACGAATTGCATTATCGCATAAGGTAACGTTCGATCGGTCGCGCACTATAATTCCTTTTTGCATTAAATAGTGGTAGGTAGAAGTGGCGTCCTTCACTTTCACTAAAAGGAAGTTGGCATCGGAAGGAAATATCTTTGTAACGATTGAAAGTTTTGTTAATGATTCCGCAAGGGAATTTCGTTCGCGAATGATTTCTTTTACGTTTTCATTTTTCTTTTCCTCTTGTAGCAATGCCTGTAATCCTTGCTCCTGTGTAAACACATTAACATTATACGGATATTTTATTTTGTTAATGATATCAATAATCTCCTTTGAAGCAAAACACATTCCTAGTCGTAACCCTGCTAAACCCCATGCTTTTGAAAAGGTTTGAAGGATAACTAGGTTGGGATAATTGGAGAGTTCATCACTAAAACTTTTGCTTGATGTAAAATCGATGTAGGCTTCGTCCACCACCACTAACCCTGGAAAACGTTTCAACACTTCAATTACCTTATCGCGACTCAATAAATTTCCGGATGGATTATTTGGACTACAAAGAAAAAGTATTTTGGTCGATGGCGTAAACGAGGTTGGGAGGTTATTGATATCTATATCAAAATCAGCTGTGAGTTGAAGTTGTTCAACAGTCACTGCATTGATATCAGCACAAACTGCATACATGCCATAGGTAGGTGGGGTGATGAGAATGGAATCAACATTTGGTTCGCAAAAAGCGCGAATCAATAAATCGATGGCTTCATCACTTCCATTCCCTAAAAATATTTGTTGGGTTTTTACACCTTTTATTTCGGAAATTTTTTCTTTTACCTTCCATTGCAAAGGATCTGGATATCGATTGTAAGGCGATGGATATGGATTTTCATTTGCATCTAAAAATATTTCTGCCTCACCCTTAAACTCATCGCGTGCTGAAGAGTAAGGCTTCATGTTTAAAATATTTTTCCGCACAAGAGACTTGATGTTCATATCTTCTTTATGTTGTTCGTTGATGGTTGTTGATAAATGTTATCTGTTAATCGTCATGAGTTAGAAACTTGGAACCTGGAACTTGGAACTTTAAACTTGGAAACTTCAACCTATTTCAAACTTTCCAACCTTACAGTTACAGCATTTTTATGCCCAATCAATTGTTCTGCTTCTGCCATTTTTTCAACTACAGGACCAAGCGCGCGAATACCTTCTTCTGTTAATTGTTGATAGGTAATGTATTTCATAAAACTTTCTAACGCTACACCGGCAAATGATTTTGCATAACCGTTTGTAGGCAGTGTATGATTTGTTCCCGATGCATAGTCGCCAATTGCCTCTGGTGAAAAATTACCTAAAAAGATGGATCCCGCATTTGTAATCTTATCAACAATTACCTCATAGTTTTTAGTGTTAATAATTAAATGTTCGGGTGCATACTGATTAACAAAATCAATGCTGTCGTTTTGATTACTGATAATAATTACCCGACTGTTTGCCAACGATTTTTCAGCAATCGCTTTTCGTGGCAATGCATTCAATTGCTTTTCTATTTCTTTTTGTATTGGTGGAAGAAGTGATTCATCATTCAAAACTAAAATCACCTGACTGTCTTCTCCATGCTCTGCCTGCGATAGTAAATCAGCCGCAACAAAAGATGCATTCGCAGATTGATCAGCCATGACCAATACCTCCGATGGACCAGCAGGCATATCAATCGCTACACCTTCTTCTGTAATAAGTTGTTTTGCTTTTGTTACATATTGATTACCTGGACCGAAGATTTTATAAACTTTAGGAATAGACTCTGTTCCAAATGCCATAGCGGCAATTGCTTGCGCACCGCCTACTTTAAATATTTTGGTTACACCCACTAGTTGAGCCGCAAATAAAATAGCCTCATTGATATTTCCATTTTTATCGGGCGGAGAGCACAACACCACTTGCTTGCATGCGGCTAGCTTTGCAGGAATTCCCAACATCAATACAGTTGAAAACAAAGGAGCTGATCCACCCGGAATGTAAATACCGACACTATCGATTGCCACTGCTTTTCTCCAACACAGTACTCCGGGCGTTGTTTCAATTTTACTGACATCACGCTTTTGTGCAGCATGAAATTTCTCTATATTGTTTGCTGCAATACGAATGGCAGCTTTCAATTCTTCCGATAATGATTTTTCTGCTTGTTGAATTTCTGTTGACGTTACTTGTAATGCATCAATGGAAACTTTATCGAACTGAAGAGTAAGTTCACGAAGCGCACTATCACCCGATTTCTTCACTCTGTTCAAAACATTGCGCACGGCACTATCCAAGAACTCAAGTTCGAGTTGAGGACGCTCTAATAGCGGTGCCCAAGTTTCTTTAGAAGGATTATTAAATATTTTCATTTTGAGAGTATTGAAGTGCGGTAATTCGATGTGTTGAAGTGTGATGATCTAATTTTTTGTTGCCTCTTTGTTTCGTACAATCTACTATGGACTGTTGACTGTCGACCATTGACTGTTTAAACAATCATCTTTTCAATTGGCACAACAAGAATTCCCTCTGCACCAAAACTTTTAAGCTGATCAATCTTTTCCCAGAAATCATTTTCGTCTACAACAGAATGTAATGAGCTCCAACCTTTTCGCGCCAGTGGAATAATAGTCGGACTTTTCATACCCGGAATGACGCTGGTTATTTTATCAATGGCTTCATTGGGGCAATTCATTAAAATGTATTTGTTGTTCTTCGCTTTTTGCACGGCTTCAATACGGAACAAAAGTTTATCGAGTATGTTTTGTTTTTCTTGAGCGAGCTCAGGGTTCGTGATAATCACCGCTTCAGATTGCATTACAATCTCCACTTCTTTCAAACCATTACTTAATAGTGTACTACCGGTGCTCACTAAATCACAAATTGCATCGGCCAATCCAATGCTCGGAGCAATTTCAACAGAGCCGCTGATTTCGTGAATGCCTGCCGATATATTGTTCTTCTTTAAAAACTCTTTTACAATATTCGGGTAGGAGGTAGCAATATTTTTTCCGTCAAGCGATGCAATACCACTATAGGTATCACCTTTTGGAAGCGCTAGCGACAAACGACATTTTGCAAAATCCAATCGTTTCACAATTTCGTTTTTCTTTTGCTTCTCGGCCACCACATTTTCGCCCACAATGCCCACATCGGCTACCTTGTCTTCTACATATTGAGGGATGTCATCATCGCGAAGGAAGAGCACTTCAACGGGAAAATTTCGAGCTTGGGCTCTAAGCTGATCTTTACCGTTGCTGAACGATAATCCACTTTCTTTTAAAAGAGCAAGCGATCCCTCTTGTAAGCGACCCGATTTTTGAATGGCAATTCTGAGTACTGTATTGTTCATAGTTTCGTACCTCAACGTTGAGATTGTTTAATTTTTCAATTGATAACAGAGCATAAAAAAAGGCTTGCTACACTGTAACAAGCCTTTTTTGAATTTTTCTATATTTTAAACTCAAAACAAAAACCTGCCAGCCATCGTGTGGTTTACATGATGATGGTGGTGAGAAGTTGTGTTGATTGTGTTTTTCATTTCTGAATTATGCTGCGAAGAAATCAAATAGTTTTCAAACATCAAAACATCAGCTTAAAACTTCGTAATAAATTTTCCCTAACCAATGGTAGGGTAGGGAAATATTTCATAATTTCTACAGTTTATACAATGCCTTAGCCGGACTTTCGTAATTCGATTTGCCAATTACCTATCGATCGAAATTGAACTGTGGGACAACGCAACTTTTAGTCAACTAAAAAAAGAATAGCCGAGCTCTTTTAAATCGTGTCACTAGATCAAAATAACGAAGACCAATTATTCGATATATTACATGTTGAATTACCTTTATGAATGTGCTGAAAGGCTCCTATTGGTTTCATTATCTTCGCGCTATGGTGCATAAAAATATGACGCTAACAGATTTTAACAAGAGATAAGTTAAGTTTCGGATAGTTACCTAAGCATATTTATAACGATAACATATTTTACAACGATGAAAAACTTTTCGCTTTCCCATTTTTCAAAATATGGCTTTCTTAAAACGGCTATGTTGTTTTTTTGTGTTGTGGTTTGCCAATGCGTTGTGGCACAAAACAAATCGCTTCTTTTTAGATCAACTAAAACCTGTTATACCGATAAGCGAGCCGCGCTTGTGGAGGCAACAAAAAAACTAAAACCGTTAAAAGATGAGTTAGTGAAAGAAGGTAAGTTGATATATTCAAGTGATGAAGTGTGGAATGAAGATAAAAACTTTAAATATGCAACGTTTGATATTGCCGAAAATCAAGCAAAGTATGATGCGGCACTAAAGGAATTTAATAAAAAAGCCAATGAGCGATTTCCTGAAGCTTTTAAAGTGATAGCAGATGCTTGTTACAAAACAAAAGATACTGTAACGCAAAACACAAAGCTTATGCCCGTATTTAAAAGCAGTTTGGATATGGCCGTTGAAACAGTGGAGAATGTAGATGAGTATCCTGATCCGACATTAACGTATAATATAATAGTTGATCTGAAAGCTTTTTCTGCAGTTGATGAAAATAAAAATAAACGCAAAGTCGATTCGGTTCAAATCAATTGGGGACTTTTTGAAATTGGAAGAATTTACAATCTTCATGTTGTGGCGGGTGTGCCAAAAAATAAGATAAACATCGTTTTAGCAGTTCACGGATTTTCAATCTATTCTCTGCTTAATAACGAAGCATATCAAAAGAGATACAAAACTGACAATCCTAACCTTGATCTAATAAAGGATCTTAGTAATGCCGGTGTTCGCTTTCTGGTTTGCGGACAGGCGATGACGTGGGGAAAAGTGAAAAAAGAGGATTTAGTATCGCAAGCCAAAGTTACGGTTACAGCTCAAACTACCCTTACTTCATATCAACTAAAAGGGTATGCTATTATGAAGAAAACTAACGACTGATTTTTTTGATTTGGTACATACACCGTAACCAAAATTACGAATTTATCAAACAATAGAGTGTTACATTTGTTTGTGTATCACGAGTTGAAACTTGCTTAATAAATTCAGATTTAAAAAGATTGCCTAGCGATTTGTAATGCACACTTTTGCACTGCGATACTATTAAAAAACAGCATTATACTTCATGAAACAAATTCCGCTTCTTCTTCTAGCACTTTTACTCTTTGGCTGCAGCGATAGCGTTGAGACGCGCAAGCAACGGTTTTTAATTCAGGGCAATGAGATGATTGCTCAGCGTGATGAAGCACAGGCTGAACGATTTTTTCAAGAGGCTATAAAATTGGATTCGTGTTTTGCTGATGCCTTGAATAATTTAGGGACAGTGTATTATGCAGAAAAGAAATACGCTCAGGCAGTATCGTATTATAATCGTGCTATTGGTTGTCATCCGGAATTTATCGGCACGTATCTCAATCGTGCAAATGCATTTTATGAATTGAATGAATTATATAGCGCATTAAAAGATCTTGATGTTGTAGCAAGTCAAAAACCTGACACTTCTATTCTGTTTTTTTCTCGCGGATTGGTGTACACTAAACTTCGGGAGTATGATGAGGCAATCGTAAATTTTAAAAAGGTGTTAACAAAAGATAAAGACAATCTTGACGTACTGGTCAATCTAGGAACCATTTATTTCTACCAAAAGAAATTTGATTCAGCACGCGTGCTGATAGACGAAGCCATTCAGCGAAAGCCAAAGGAAAGTGTTTCATATAATACACTTGCCATGATTGATATGGATCAAGAGAAATACGAAACTGCCCTACGTTCTATTAATGAAGCACTGCGGCTTTTACCCAATGATCCATTCTATTTAAACAACAGAGGTTATATTTACTTAATGACCAATGAATTGGATAAGGCGTTGGCCGATATTAACGAAAGCATTAGTCTTGACCCGTACAACGGTTGGGCATACCGCAACAAAGGAATTTATTATCTGAAGATGAACGATGCCTCGGATGCCATCAGAATGTTAGAGCAAGCAGTGGGTTTGGATCCATACATTGATGACGTGCATACCTATTTAAGTGAAGCGTACCTTCAGGGAAAAGATTTTGATAAGGCCTGCCATGCCTATAAGAAGGCAGTTAAAAATAAAGAACAAGCACACACCAGTATACATCCGTGTAAGTAGGATTTTGGTTGTGTGATGTTATTGCTTATCGCATATCATCTTTATTAAAAGCAATACAATAAAAATATCGAACACAACGTATGGTGTTAGCAGAATTAAAATCCAGGCTCTCAGCGCGACTTACTCAATCTCTTCCTGGAAGTATTGCGCATGAACCGATGCGGGCGCAGTCAGTGGGTACGGTAATTCCAAACTTTGAACATAACGTTCCACCACGGCTAGGCAGTGTGTTAATTTTGTTGTATGAAGAAGATGGC
>JBBRFY010000098.1:0-15417 GCA_038241205.1 Cytophagales bacterium | reverse complement strand
TGAATCAAACCTTCTTCTGCCTGCTTGCCGGTTAATTTTTTAGAACGAAGATCAATCAACATTAAATGATTGTCTGTTCCGCCCGAAATAATTTTATAACCTCTTTCTAAAAATGCTTGTGCCATGGCTTTTGCATTCTTTGAAACCTGAATAATGTATTCCATGTATTCTTCCGACAAGGCTTCTTGAAATGAAACCGCCTTAGCAGCGATAACATGTTCTAACGGCCCGCCCTGTGTTCCCGGAAAAACACCTGAATCTAATAATGATGTGATTTTTCGAAGCTCGCCTTTTGGTGTTGTTAATCCCCATGGGTTATCGAAGTTCTTGCCCACCATAATCATACCTCCACGTGGACCACGAAGTGTTTTATGAGTTGTGGTTGTTACTATATGGCAATGCTCCATTGGGTCGGCCAGCAATCCGCGGGCAATTAAGCCAGCCGGATGCGAAATATCTGCTAATAACAATGCACCAACGCTATCGGCAGCTTCTCTTAGTTTTTTATAATCCCAATCACGGCTGTATGCCGAGGCTCCACAGATAATCATCTTTGGTTTTTCGCGTTGAGCCGTTTCAATTACCTTATCAAAATCGATTCTGCCGGTTTCTTTTTCAACACCATAGAAACTTGGCTGATACAATTTACCTGAGAAATTTACGGGTGAACCGTGCGTTAAATGTCCGCCATGCGAAAGATCAAACCCTAAAATTTTATCACCCGGTTTTAAACACGCCAACATTACGGCAGCATTCGCCTGCGCCCCGGAGTGAGGTTGTACGTTCGCCCATTCTGCTCCAAAAAGTTCTTTTGCACGATCGATGGCCAGTTGTTCAATTTCATCTACTACTTCGCAGCCACCATAATAGCGCTTGCCCGGCAGACCCTCCGCGTATTTGTTGGTAAGCACAGTTCCCTGAGCCTTCATTACCTGCAAGGATGTGAAGTTCTCGGAAGCAATTAGCTCGATGCCATTTTCTTGGCGTTCTTTTTCTTTTTCAATAAGATCGAAAATGGCTTTGTCGCGTTTCATGGCAGATGTATTGATGTGGTGTTGGACTAGTTAAGTGCTTACGTAATCTGTGTCAAGTGAAAACCTCAATTGATACAGGTGTTTTGAAAACAAGGGTCAAAAATAGGATTGAAAGTTGAATTATAAATATTTGTTTAAGGATAATGCAAGGTTATTCTGATAGTTAACCTAAATGCAAGGTAATTCTGAGTCTCGATTCCTTCTGTAACTCCGAAGTGCTTTCGAATGATATCCATTACCTTTAGATCATCCTTAGAGACCATGTTTGATTTTACACCAATGCCATAAAAACTACCGACACCCTAAGCAAATGAAAATAATAACATCATTCTATTTTATGCTCGCCATCACAATTGCTAGTAATGCTCAATCTTTTCGGGAAGAAGAAGTGAGTTTTGTCAATGACGATGTTACGCTATCGGGCACACTGTCATTTCCGGAAACTACTTCCAAAAAATCGAAGGCCATTATTTTAATCAGCGGAAGCGGACCGCAAAATCGCGACAGCGAAGTTTTTGGAATGAAGCTTTTTAAATTGTTGGCTGATTTTTTCAACGCGCAAGGATTCGTGGTGCTTCGGTATGATGATCGTGGTGTTGGAAAGTCAACCGGTAAATCGGTTACGGAATCTACTACTGCTGACGTTGCAGAAGATGCACAACAATTATATTTGTTTCTGCGCTCGCGAAAAGATATAGATGCTTCGCGCATTGGATTGTTTGGCCATAGCGAAGGTGGAATTGTTGCGCCCATTGTCGCGGTAGCAGAACCATCAACGGCCTTTATAATTTTAGCGGCCGGCTTTGGTGTAAAAGGTATTGAGCTCAGCAACGCACAGCAGGCAGCAATACTTCGGTCGAGCGGAATGAGCGAAGCTTTTGTAAAAGCCTCCAACGAAATGAACAAAGAAGTAATGCGACAAATGGCGGATACTACTGTTAGCGAAGCGCAGCTTTCAACGTTCGTAAAAACAGAAACCTTAAAGCTGTTAACGTTACTGCCCGAAAACATTCAAGCTCAGATTCCAGATAAAGATGCGTATGCTTCCGCTACGGTAACACAGGTAATAACGCAATCTAAAAATCCTTGGGTGCGATATTATATGAACTACGATCCGTTGCCAACTTTAAAAAAAGTGAAATGTCCTGTGCTGATGCTTTTCGGGGCTCTGGATACACAAGTGCCTGCTTCTCAAAACAGCGATCTGATGCGAGATGCTTTAGTAACGGCTGGGAATAAAAATGTAAAAACCATTACCATTGAAAAGGCCAACCATCTATTTCAGGAAGCCACAACCGGGAGCCCTTCAGAGTATTCTTCTTTGAAAAAAGAATTTGCTCCTGAGTTCTTATCTGTTTTAAAAAGTTGGTTACAAGATTTAAAATAAGCTGGTATAAACTGACCGCAAGTCTGAACCATCGTTCTCTTTTATTTCTTTAATACTTCACTTATTCTGAACATCTCGTTGTTCACAACTGCACAGTTATACTTCTGCAAGTGCGCTTCTCCGCGCTAAAACTTGTTTCGGATATTGGCATATTGATTGACGCTTTAACAATATCAAAATACCCAATGCGTTAAAACGAGCATGCAGAAAATAACTTCCTTCTTTTGGATTTGTTCCGGATCAGACCTGGCGCTTCTTGAAAAATGTTCTACCGAAACCAGTAAGTACACAGGTATTGGTGCTACTATTTTCTTTACAGGATTGTTTGCTGCACTTTCTGGAGGATATGCACTTTACACCATTTTCGATAATATCTTGTTTGCGATGGGCTTTGGAGTTCTTTGGGGATTGCTCATTTTTAATCTTGACCGTTACATTGTTTCCAGCATGCGCAAAGAAGGAAAAGCTGGCCGCGAATTTTTAATGGCTTCTCCCCGTATTTTGTTGGCCATTCTTATTTCAATTGTCATTGCAAAACCATTAGAATTAAAAATCTTTGAAAAAGAAATTCAGCCCGAACTTATTGTAATGGAACAACAAGCGTATGCAAAACAGGAAGCTGAATTAACGTTACGGTTCATTCCATCTCGCGATATTTTAAAAGCAGAGATTGAAATCTTTAATTTGGAAGTGGCTGCAAAAAGTGCAAAACGCGATGAACTATTTCGCATCGCACAACAAGAAGCCGATGGTACGGGTGGAAGCAAACACAAAAATCTTGGACCAATTTATAAAGTAAAAAAAGCGGATGCTGATGTGGCGCAAACCGAATTGAATCAACTCCTCTTGTTAAATCAAGCGCGCATTAAAAACATAGAAGAACGGATTTCGAAAAATGATTCCATCATGGTAAGTGAATTAACATCATTGGAAAAAGATAAGGTAAATGGCTTGGCTGCTCGCATCGAAGCCATCGATCGGCTAACCCAAAAAAGCAATGCTATTGCCTGGGCACATTGGTTTATCATTCTTTTGTTTATCGCACTCGAAACTGCCCCTGTGTTTGTAAAACTAATTTCTTCCAAAGGACCTTACGATAATCTTTTAAAAATTGAGGAGCATACCTATGCCAGTAAAGAGACAGAAGCGCTTGCGCGTATTAACGCAGAAACAAAAGCACGAGCAGCTTCTTTCCCTGAATACGAAAGAAATTTTGTGACAGATCAATTAGATGCTTCACTGAAATCGTGATAAGAAATATGTCTTACTAAGGTAGAGTTACACAATCTATCGTTCAACGCTGAGTGCACAGAGAAACAGCCCAACGTCAATTACTCAATGAAATCAAATTTCTTTCGGCTCGCCTTCCGAATAATCAATTATCCTAACCTTCAGCATGGAAGATATTTGCCGAAGTTTTTTTTCAACGCCTTTCTTGCTGTCTTTGGTTAACAAGTGAATCTTCTCTTCTTCGGAAAACCGGAGATAGCCGTCATATACTTCTTTCCGTACGGTTGCACTTGCTACTCGCACACTCATCGTCTGGCTAACTTTGCTTTTCTTAATAAACAGATACTCTACCGCCTCAAAATTTCCTTTTTCTCCGCTCTTCATTCCGAGTATCCATAGGTAATCATGAAATACTTTCTTTTCGAAATCGAGCGATAGACGATAGTGAGTAGTAAAAATTATAACGCTTGCAAATAACAGAACTAAACCGATTATGATGTTTGCAAACAGAATTGAAATACCGGTTACCGAAAAGATGACTCCTACAATGATGACAACCCCTGAAAAGTAATTGGAGGTTTTAAAATCTATTATGTTCATCGTCTTGTTTTATTTTTTAACCGGTAGCCTTGCCCTTGAAAGGTAATCGTTCTGGTATATCAAACCAAAAGCGTGCTTTTCGAATTTGTGAATTAAAAAGTCGAAGTAAGGCTACAACAAGTTTGCTATGCGTTGTAAAAGTCATTCACTAAAATGCGCCTTTATTTTCGATTGTTTTCAAATCGCTTGCTGTTACCTTTGCTTCTTAATTTTCTTTCATGCGCGATCGACTTCTTTTGTTTGCAAAACTCTTTGGCTTTTGGATGCTGGTGATGTCGGCTATGCGCACACTCTTTCTTGTTTACAATTACGATTTCACTTTATCACTTACGGCTAAAGAAATTTTGTTGGCCATGGTGTATGGCTTAAAAATGGATTTGAGTATGACCGGTTATGCCATGGCATTGACGGGGTTGCTCCTAACTATTTCAATTTTCGTGCATGGTAAATGGATTGTTCGCGCGGTAGAAATTTTCACCTTCTTGTTTTTATTTACCTGCATTCTCATCGTCATCATCGACATGGAACTCTATCGGCATTGGGGTTTCCGTTTGGATACAACGCCTTTATTTTACATGGGTTCGGAAGCTGTAGGCAGTATCGATCTTTGGGTTATACTAAAAACGTTAAGCATAGGCGCAATCGTGTTTTTTATATTTTATAAAATATATTTTAAGGCCATTGGTTTTTCGCTGCGAAATTTAAAAGTAGCAGAGAAAAACACCATCTTCATTTTGCTGCCAATTACGATTTCAATGTTTCTCTTTATTCGCGGAAGCGTAAGTGTAGCGCCAATGAATACGGGGTTCGTGTATTTTCATAAAACAAAAATGTATGCCAACCATGCGGCCATTAACGTAATGTGGAATTTCTTTCGAACCGTAACCGGATCTTCAGTGCCAGAGTACAGCGAAGATTTTTTTGACAAAACATTAACGGAGAAATATTTTAACGTACTGCATCCAAAACAATATTCTTCTTTCAGTATTCTGAACATACCCAAGCCTAACATTATTCTTATTATTGTTGAAAGTTTTACTGCCGATGTTGTAGAGCCCTTGGGCGGGCTGCCTAATATTTGTCCGAGGTTTAATGCACTTTGCAGTGAAGGTATTCTGTTTGATAATTTTTACGCCAGTGGCGATAGAACCGATAAAGGAATTGTGAGTGTTCTCAGTGCCTATCCGGCACAGCCCAATTCTTCCATCATTAAATATCCTCAGAAAAGTCAGCACTTACCGTTTCTAAACAGAAGTATGATGGCGTTAGGCTACAATACATCTTTTACCTATGGTGGCGATGCTGACTTTGCAAACTTTCGTTCTTTCCTCACGGCATCGGGTTTTGGAAACATAACTGAAACAGATGACTTTGATAGCAAACTTAACACATCGAAATGGGGAGTGCACGATGGTTTTATGTTAACCCGTGCGCTTCAAGAAATTGATACCGCGCATGCGCCATACTTTAAGGTAATTCTTACGCAAAGCAGTCATGAACCTTTTGATGTGCCGATGAAACCACTACTCCCAGCAACTAGCGCTGAAAATCAATTTCTTAATTCCTTCCACTATACCGACAGTTGTTTAGGGGCGTTTATCGATGTGTTGAAATCGAAAGAAGATTGGAAGAATATTTTTGTGTTGATCACAGCCGATCATGGTCATCATTATCCTGGCAATAAACCCTTGCAATCAAAAGAACGATTTCATATACCGTTGTTACTATTAGGCGATGCACTTACGCGCGACTCTGTTATTCATACAATAGGGAATCAAACCGATCTTGCAAATACCTTATTAGGTCAGATTTCTAAACCTGACGAAGCCTTTATTTTTAGCAATGATTTATTTAATCCTAACCTTAAACAACATGCTGCCTTTTTCTTTACAGATGGTTATGGATTTGTATTGCCCAATAATTTTTTAGTGTACGATAACATCGGCAAACAATTCATAAAAAAAGAAAACACAACTACGGTTGATGAAGAACTAAGTAAAGCGTATCAACAAAAGTTGTACAGCGATTTTAATAAAAGGTAAAGGGAAAAGTTGATGCTGAATGGTCAATAGTATCGCATGCAATGTTTGATAGCATAACACTATTTTCTTTTATCGAATAACAATTAATATCGCCTTACCACGAGTTGCTCGAACCGCCTCCACCGAAACCGCCTCCTCCTCCGAAGCCGCCACCGCCTCCAAAGCCTCCGCCTCCACCCCAAGAGCCGGAACTTCCACCAAATCCTCCGCCCAACAAACTACCTGCTGCGGCTGCTGACCAATAGCCGCCTCTTCCCCCACCGCCTTTGCCTCCTCTTTTGCGCGAAGAAATAATAACGATGGCAATAATAATAATGATGGTAAACCAAGGTGAACTCTTCTTTGATCTTCTTCCGTTTTGCGATACGGGTTCTTCGTTTACATATTCACCTTTAATGGTTTGGATAATAGCAATAACTCCGGCCTTCACGCCATTATCATAATCTTGCAGACGAAAGTAAGGAGCCACTTCATTTCTGTTAATTTGGCTTGCACGAGCATCGGTTAAAACGCCTTCTAAACCGTATCCTGTTTCGATGCGCATTTTCTTATCTTGAATTGCAATCAGCATCAATACGCCATTGTCTTTTTTCTTTTGTCCTATTTTCCATTTCTCTGCAACACGCAATGAAAAATCTTCAATGGGTTCACCTTCAAGCGAAGGCACAATCAACACGGCAATTTGATTTGATGTAGAATCGCGTTCGTATTTTAATGCCGCTTCAATTTGAGAAACGGTTGCGGCCGATAGAACGTGGGCTTCATCGTGCACCCACTGTCCGGCATGTTCGGGAATAGCCATTTGAGCCTGAGCTGAAATACCGAGTGCTAATAAGAAAAACAGAAAACGTAGCCTCATGTTGATGTTCGAAAGAATGTGTTTGTATGTTTGCATTACTCTATCCTCAAGTCGTCTGTTAATTCATTTATATCATCATCGGCTTTTACAAAACCATTTTCCAGCAATATCTCGCCACATTTTTTTATCGATGCTTCAAGTCCTTCCACCATTTTTTCATCTCGAATTGTTTCAACAAGATCAGCAACCAATTTGTCCCATATCTTTTGATCTACAATTTTGCTAATACCTTTATCTGCCACCACCATTACTTCTCGCTCGAAGAACGAAATGAAAATCATAATACCTGTGCGTTGTCTAGTATTGAAAACTTCTTCTTCAAGAAAAGAACACTCTGCGCGTTTTCGGGTTGCATTGTCTAAGTGTTCACGGCTAAGCAATGCGCGTTTAAAGGCGGGAAAAAGATTTGGAAGTAATGCGCCCATCATGCCGCCAACGGTAGCGATGAAAAAAATAAAAACCGGATCGTAAAGAAATGTGTTTTCTGTATCGACAAGAATATAGCGATCGAGCAGAACCATTATAAAAAATGTAATGGATGCGCCCAAAATTCCACTTTTATAATTCGCTACCGAATAATGCCCACTTCGTTCCACAATCACCGGCACGATTTCTCCTGAGATAGAATTTTCCGCGTCTTTTACGGCTGCTTTAATGCGAAGCAGATCGCTATCGGTAAATCTTTTTTTCAGGTTCATGGCAATAGTTTATGTTCAAAGATACCACGGCATGTGGATAAAAACAGAATACAAATACTTAAATGAATATGATTTAACGAATAAATTCTAGTTACTCCCTCTCCTCAAAATACCTAACAAATACAATTTAAAAGAAGTATGAATGGTGAAGCAGGAAGTCATCGTTACGCTCGTCTCTTTCGTTCCAAACAAACACCTGGGGTGAAATCATCATTGAAGCTGTCGCAGATATAGCTGAATTGTGTTTTCCAATCCATAATAAAGTGCATCACAGATCAGCGCATGGCCAATTGACACTTCATCGAGGTGACTCAGGTTTTCTTTTAAAAACTTTAGGTTCTGTAAATCAAGATCGTGCCCGGCATTAACACCCAAACCCGATTGATGCGCCACTCGCGCGCTTTCTATATACGGCTTTATCGCAATGCTTTTATCAATCAAAAATTCACGAGCATAGGGCTCTGTATACAATTCAATTCTATCAGCACCAAGTTTAGCAGCTGCTTCAACCATGCGTGGAGAAGGATCGACAAACAATGAAACACGCACATTGCTTTCCTTTAACGTTGCAATAATGTCTTTCAATAATGAAGCATTTTTTATAGTGTCCCAGCCAGCATTAGAGGTAATGGCATCTGGAGCATCGGGCACCAGCGTGGCTTGCTCAGGTTTTACTTCGCGAATTAATTTTAAATAGCGATCGTCTGGATATCCCTCAATATTGAATTCGGTTGTCACTACCTTCTTCAGTTTAATAACATCGTCATACCGAATATGTCGCTCATCCGGTCGGGGGTGCACTGTAATACCTTGCGCGCCAAAACGTTCGCAGTCAAGCGCCATTTTAATCACATCCGGATTATTTTCGCCACGTGCATTTCGGAGTGTGGCAATTTTATTAATATTGACGCTAAGACGTGTCACAAGTTTATTTGGTTAGTGAAAAATATTCTTGACCATTTGTTTAAAAGCTTTGAGTGAAAAATCCAAGTTGCCGGTTACTGGAAACCGGTAACTTTAGCACTCATTAATTAGGAATGTAATTGAAAATATCGTTAACATAATTTTGAGAGTTTGCCATACTCTGGTTTAACTGATTGACACTTAATTTAGTTTCTGAATGCAACGATAAAGAAAAACACCATGAGCTTAAAACAACAAATTGATACCGACATTAAAAATGCGATGCTGGCACGAAAAAAAGAAGAATTAGAAGCACTTCGCAGCATCAAGTCGCTCATTCTTTTGGCCGAAACAGAGAAAGGTACTGTGGCAGAAATCTCCAGCGACATTGAAAATAAACTGTTAATGAAGGCTGCAAAGCAAAGAAAGGAATCGGCAGAGATCTTTCAACAACAAGGAAGAACCGATTTATCGGACAAGGAACTGGTTCAACTGGAAGTAATCAATCGCTATTTGCCAAAACAACTTTCGGCAGATGAAGCAGAAATTGCGGTTAAAAAAATTATTGAACAAGTAGGAGCAAAAGGTCCACAAGATATGGGCAAGGTAATGGGCGCTGCCACCAAAGCCCTTGCCGGCCAAGCCGATGGAAAGGTAATTTCTGAATTGGTTAAGAAATTATTGGCGGGGTAAATATTAAAAAGATTTTTATTGGTGGTTGTTGAGAAAAGAAAATTCGTGGAGATCAGGGCTAAAGCACTTTCATATTTTTGCTATTAACCACGCACTGAAGTACGTGGTTATAATATGACAAAGGTAAAGCGCATAAAAATTAGACACCTATCAGCTTAAAACCAGTAAAGACAAAAAAGACTACCAAAAGCGTTGGGCAGACTTGAATTAAATTTTGACGCTAAATAGGAACCAAAGGAAGGAGACGAGCTTGAGATACTCTGCATATTGATACCAATATAAAAGCGAACATTTTCCAACTGACTTACCTGACCTACAGTATCAGACACCTGATTATGGGGTTGAATACTCAATCGCAGATTTGGAAAATGGAATCGATCCCTACTTGAAAAAAGTCCAAGAAATCATTTCGCAAAAAATTTCGCAAGTAGAATTGCTTTTTTAAAAAGTAGAGGATTAAGACTATGAATATTCATTTAATAATTATAGGTCTTGTAGCACTGCTTGTTGGCTTAATAGCTCAAGTTGCAGACAAGCCAAGATCAGCACGAATGGACTCTCATTGTTGTTGGGACGTTCTGTATTCTTTATGGTTTTTTTAATCAATAATAAAAATGGTTTTTTTGAGTCAGCTGGTTTCCGATTAAATAATTTGGTTTTCAAATTTCCAAAATGCTTTTACTTAAACATTGCTCCAGTACCTCAATAGGTAATTCATATCTACTACTTAGCAGCAATTACAACCGCCTTTCTAAACACCTTTACATCACCATTCGAATTAAATACTTCAAACTGCACCATGTAATATCCAATGCGTGCTTTATTGCCATCGTCTCTATCTCCATCCCAACGAAAGAAGCCTTCTGTTCCCAGCACTTCATTATTGGCAACTTGTTTAATGAGATGTCCTTGTGAATCGAAAATTTTAATGTTGGCAACATATCCTCCTTGATCAAATTGAAATTTGATTTGTGTGAAGTTGGGTTGACCATTTATTGGAATGAAAGCAGGAGGATCAACCCTTACCGATTCATCTTGCAATGTCTGTTCTCTTGAATTGGAATTAACATAACCCGGAGTTGCAAACCCCACAAGCGAACTGGCCGATTTCCAATTCTGTGCCTCTTGTGTTGGTGCGGTAAACGAAACACGCTCCAGCGAAACTCCTTCCTCATCTTTAATAAAAACAGAGTGCCAGCCTTTGGCATAGCGAAGATTGTCTAACAGACTGCCATCATCATCCGTTAACGCAACAGAACCTTCATCATCATTAAAAGAAGGTATTGAAGCAACGTCTAGAAAATTCTCTTCGGGTGCATTTACATATTCCCCTTTCAAAACATTGCCTTCTTTTGTGAGCGCCAGGTATTCGCCAGGTTTGAGTAAATGATTTTCTGTCGTGATTACTTTTGTGTTTAACAAAAAACCTTCTTTTATATTTGATAAAGACCAATCTCTAATATTGAAAAACTTAGAGGAGGTATTGACAATCTCTACAAAGTCGTTTCCGGTTGGTCTTGGATTAAAAAGAATTTCATTGATCACCACATCCATGGGCTGTGCTTGTTCAGGCAAACCAAATTCATAGGTATTGAATTCTGGTTGAATTGTGTTTTGATTGCAGTCGCGCACGTTTTGAATTTTAATTGTGTAAGGTGTTTCGGGTAGAATTGTTTCAACCTGTAAATTAATTTCTTTTAGCGATGCGTTTGTAAATGAAACAGCGGTAATATTCACAACGGGATCAATTTCAAATTGTGAGAGTATTGGAATTTCATTTTCCAACTTCTCGTTGAAATGTAATTGCAACACGGTTGACGAAAGTGGAATAGCAGAAAGAAGTTTTGGTCCAGTAAGATCGGGTTTGTTTGCGAAAACTGAATTTTGTTTTCCCGGAGTTCCACCATTACTATTCTCAGAAGCGATCCAGTTTTCTTTTTCACCACATGGATTTGTTGGGTCAATTAATTCAAGAGACCAACCACCTTCTTTTTTATCGCTGTCCAAATACCAACTGTCTGAATAGTTAACAGAATCGATAACCAAGCCTGCCGCATTGCGAACTACTAATGCATCTCCACTATTGTTAAGCGTTGGAAAATTAGAAAGACTGAGCACATCACCATAGGTAAAAAAGCTTGCTGCATTTGTTGTTGACGTTAGGATTAAATACTTATTTGGCAAAAGAATCTTAGCCGTAAAAATTGCCTGCGAGCTTCCATCGGTAAACGTCCAATTGGTTATGTCGATAGCGTGTTCACTTCTGTTAAATAGTTCAATGTATTCTGCGTTCGGTAATTTTATTTGTGGCGATGGGTCAGCAAAAATTTCAGTGATGATGACATCTTTATAAAACACCGGAAAGTTTTCAAAATACAGAAACGGCTTCGCAATGGCGGTCATTTCATTTCCTGCTAAATCTTTTATTCCTGAAACATTAAGTAAACTTTCGATACCATTTAAAAAATCCTGAGCAAACGAAAGTCGAATGGTTTTTCCATCAGCCTGAAGTGTTGCTGTTGCCGGATTACCTATGCTGTTGGATGCGCTATAGTTTTCAATCTTCTGTGCAGAGATGGCACCAACTTTTTCTGAAAAAATTAATTCAAGTTCGGCTGATGAAATAACGTTGAGAGCAGTAATGGTTGGAGGAGTATTATCAACAACCGGGTTGCCGATAACAGTAAAATCATCGACAAAAAATTTATCGGATCGTGTGGCGGTGTAATTACAAAATATTCCAAAGTAGTTTGAGGCAAGATGAGTCGCATCAACAGCGCTACCTTCCGAAGTATAAATTCCCGTAAGGCCAACATCTGAAAACAATTGCCAATTACCCGTTGCATCTCGCGTTACTTTTACTTTGGTTGATGAGGTAGGTATATTTAATCGTGCATCCACACCATCAATAATCTTCGTTCGTATTGTTCCGCTTTGGCGATATAAACTAATTTCATCGGCTGTGTTTCCAAGCATAACATAATAGCCATTTACCGAACCAGAAACATTTGCACTATCGGATACCAGGAAAACTCGTATGTAATTTGTACTTGATGGATTGAATGCAAGCTTCACAAAAAATTCCCAAGAGGCATTATTAATAGCTAATGACGTTGTTGACAAATAAGCGGTTGATGCAATGGCATCTGCTTGTAACTTGAGTTGATTGGATGAAATAATAAATTTATTTTCAGTACCTATCCAACGTGGATTCGTTGTAAAATCCCCATCAGAAAAAGTATCTGTGAATTGAGCGAACGATTGTTGTGAGAGCAGCAGGAGTAGAAACGCTGTAACAATTTTCAGTGCTAACGTTTTCAAAATACAAACTCTGCATATTTCTGTGATATACAACATAGGCACAACTGGAAAATATTACTTTTGCAAATCTAAATTAATAAATAAAATGAAACTTGCAGTAGTGGGTGCCACAGGGCTTGTTGGCCAGGAAATTCTCAAAGTACTTGAGGAAAGAACTTTTCCATTTGACGAACTCTATTTGATTGCGTCACCAAGCTCGGCTGGCCGAAAATATACCTTTAAGGAAAAGGAATATACCGTTATCACAATTGAGGATGGTTTAAAACTTGTGCCGGATGTCGCTATTTTCTCAGCCGGTGGAAATACCTCATTAGACTGGGCACCAAAATTTGCAGCCGTTGGCACAGTTGTAATCGACAACTCTTCTGCATGGAGAATGGATCCTACTAAAAAATTGGTGGTGCCCGAAATCAACGCAAATCAAATTACGATTGACGATAAAATTATTGCTAATCCAAATTGCTCTACCATTCAAATGGTGATGGCGTTGGCTCCGCTGCACAAGCGCTATAAAATTAAACGCATTGTTGTTTCTACTTATCAATCCGTAACCGGAACGGGTAAAGATGCTGTTCAACAAATGATGAACGAACGCAAGGGTATTGATGGGCCAAAAGTATATCCGCACCCAATCGATATGAACGTATTACCTCACATCGATTCCTTCCTTGATAATGGCTACACCAAAGAGGAAATGAAGATGGTGAACGAGACACGCAAAATTTTAAGCGATAACAGCATTAAGGTAACAGCGACAACGGTTCGTATTCCTTCTATCGGAGGGCACTCTGAAGCGGTGAATGTTGAGTTTGCGGAAGATTTTAATTTGAGCGAAATCAGAACTATTTTGTCAAGCACACCGGGCGTTATTGTTCAGGACGATCCGAAGAACAACATCTATCCGATGCCAATCAATGCACACAACCGCGATGAAGTATTTGTTGGAAGGATTCGCAGAGACGAATCACAAGAGAATACTTTGAACATGTGGATTGTTGCTGACAACTTGCGCAAAGGCGCGGCAACCAATGCGGTTCAAATTGCTGAATTTATCTTAGAGAAAAGTTTGGTGTATTAACAGTAGTTAATTCTAATTGCTGCTTAACCATTCATTCCATTCTACTTCAGGGCCGCAAGCTTCACGCCTCACGCGCTTGCGGCCTGAAGCGTGAAGCTTGTAGCCAAAACGTATTACGTTGTTTTAATAAATCGTTTATCGAGCCAATGTAAAAGCCCGATAAAGAATATTCCAAAAATGATTACACCCTTAAAGGCATTCAAGCCATTTAAGAAGCCCAAGTCTAGTTTGAATTCTGTCATTACGATCGTTACCACAAATGCCATTAGCATCAGGAAGACGCCACAGCCAAACCAGAAATATTCTTTGAACGTGCTTTTCGACTGTTGTTTATTCACGGCCATGCCGACAACCTTATCAGCAAAAGAAGATGACAAGGTAAATTCAGGCTCTTGCTTTAAGGCATTGAATACCGATTGATAAGCTTTTACATCCAGCTCATCTCCTTGCGGATTTTTTCCGGCCTCGAGGTTGCGTTGTAATTCTTCTTCGTAGCGATTCATAATACTTCTTCTTTACCAAGGTGGTGTTTTACTTTTTCTTTTAACAAATTCCGGGCACGGAAAAGATAATTCTTTACAGTGCCTTCTGGCATTCCGGTTACTTCACCAATTTCCGGATAACTCATTCCATCTACGTGGAATAAAGTTAACACGATTTTGTATTGAGGAGGTAATTGATCTACCAGTTTCAACACAAATTCATCCATATCACTTTCTACTAAAACCGATTCCGGATTTTCTTCTTCTACAAAATAGGATGTAAAGCTGTCTTCTTCCGGAATATCAGTCAATGACATTTTGTTTTTGCGAATCTGATTAATGGCATGCCGATACGCAATGGTAGCAATCCATGTGGATAACTTCGACTTAAAACTAAACTCCGAAAGTTTTTCATACACCTTCAAAAAAACATCCTGACAAAGCTCTTCGCTCTCCTCTTTGTTTTTTACCACACGCCCGATCATGTGAGCCACCAGTCTTTCATGCTGCTTAATCAGCAACCTGAAAGCCTGCATATTTCCGTCTAAAATATTAGAAACAAGGGCTCTATCTTCCATCATCGGATCGTTAGACACACATGTAATATAGAATGTTGCAGCGAAATGTGGTTAGTTACCAGTTGCCAGTCTCCCGTTACCGGTAACCGGCAACCGGTAACCCTGAGGATCTATATTGGGTTTGAAATTATTTTCTCGTCAACTGCAACATCGGTGCTCATCCCCGTGTCATACGCCCCAAACAAACAGAAACTTTAAAATTTACAGATATGAATAGCGAACTCATGAATGTTTTAATGCCAATTGCAATTCTTGGAAGCCTTGGCACATCGGTCTACTTTTTTGCCAAAGTGATGACGGATTATATTCTAAAAAAGAAAATGATTGAAAAGGGATTTGTGAATGACGATACACAAGCCATTTTCAAAAGTCATTCTACAAACGAAAGCAAGTATTCGTCCCTAAAGTGGGGCTTACTTGCTTTCTTCGCTGGTCTATCGCTTATCATTATGGAATTTGTTCCGGTAAGTCCTGAGTCGCCACTGCCTTATGGATTATTTACCGTTGCCGTT
>JBBRFY010000097.1:0-15575 GCA_038241205.1 Cytophagales bacterium | reverse complement strand
AAATCCTGCTTCTGAAAATGTCATATTTCAATTTCTCACACCGGATAATAAGGTCGCTCTTACAGAGCTAATACTTCTATTTACATTCATGGCTAACATATGTTCATCCCGATGGGATTTAATTCTATTCTCTTTGCTCTGCGCTTCATTGATCAAAATTTGATTGTCGTCTTTAGGGACACAGATTAAAATTTGGATATCTACAATTAAATTTTTCAAAAATCCTGCTTCTGAAAATGTCATATTTCAATTTCTCAAACCGGATAATAAGGTCGCTCTTACAGAGCTAATGCTTCTATTTACATTTATGGCTACCGTATGTTCATCCCGATGGGATTTAATTCTACGTCCCTCATTATTTTTTGGTATCAAGCTACCGTAAGTTCATCTCGATGAATTTTTAAATCTACGCCTTCATAAAAAGAAAAATAGTTTCTTGACTTTGTCGTTTGACTTTGATAAGCTCAGAATCCTGTTAACTTTTAAATTCATCTCGCGCGTAATGTAAGAGGGGTTACCGTCAGTGGATAACCATGGCCTTTAGGCCGTGGTTATGGCCAAAATATCCAACGGGCTTTAGCCCTAACTTCTAAACCAATGCGATAATTGGATATTCAACGTCTGTGCATGAGCAGTGGCTGGTTCTCGAACCGCGTCACTGTCCCAAACAACCAAACGTAAATTTGAAAAACTAAACTACAAATTCACACTGAACCTCGCCATTGATTATGCATTTTGTTGTGGCCTGTGCCGTATCTCAGTTCCCCCAATTATAAAACATTCCACCTTTGTAAGTCTCAAGACTCATAGAAAGTGTCTCTTTATAATTTTTACCTTCTATTTGTACTATTTCTTTGAGTTTTGATTCATCTCCGTCATATTGAAAAATAAATCGTCTCATGAAATAGTAACCTGAGTTCTCAACATTGGCGACAATATCTCCAGAGTTATCAATTTCGTAATAAAAGTAATGTCCTGGTGATTGTTTATTAAATACGCTCCTGCATCAGTAAACTTTTGAATAAACTCGTCTACTAAAGTCGATGATGATTCTGTGTGATATCCAATAGTACTCCAATAAGTCTTGGTTGGAACTCGTTTAATGTTTTCTCTGACAAAGTCAATTCCGTCCTTTTGCCCGAAAATAAAAGTTACATCTGTGTCAGTTACGCTTAATATTCCTTTGTTCTTAAGACTCGCATTATTTAATTCAATTTCATATTCTCCATTCGGCACTGAATTCAAGTCAATCGTTGTAGTTGCGGGTCCAAGAGCCGTTAAACATAAATCTGTCTCGCCAACTGATGTAAAGGTAATTTTTAACGAGTTTTCGTCAACTTCCTTTTTTGTCAGTAATGGAAAATTTACGCAAGGATAAATTTTTTCTGTCTTAGAAAAGAAAGTCAACCGTCTTGAAGTTAGGTCAAGTACTTCTCTTGTCTCAATTATAATTTTTGAGTCAATCGGGTTTGATTTAAATCCTAAATCATTGTCCTCACAAGAGATTAGAATTGTCAAAATGCAAAACGTTAGTATTCTTGTCATAATACATTTGACACCTTTCAATGTCAATTAGTGGGAATCGCTATTCTCGTCAAACGGCATTGGCCACAACGTCTATATATTAGCGCATTAAATCCCACTCAGATTTAATAACTTTACAACAGATCAATTTCATGTCATTTATGAGAATAATACTTTTGTTTACTGCTGTCATACTTTTTGCTTCACACGCTTCGGCTCAGAAAGCTGATTCGCTCATGCAAGTACAATGGGAGTCTGCCTTGAAGAAATTAAAGGCAGGAGATTATAGTGATGCATCTGTGCAATTTAGTCAGCTCATCAATTCTGGTTTTACCAACAAAGAAGTTTTCGTAAAACGGGGTGTTGCCTATTACGAGCAAAAGGAATATGCAAAAGCGAAATCTGATTTTGATGAAGCTGTAAAAGCGCGCATTAATACTGCCGAGCTTTTTGAATATCGCGGTAACGCAAAATACAATCTCGATGATTACCAAAGTGCCGCCACTGATTTAGAAAAAGCAATAGGCATGGGCGCGAATGGCTTTGAAACATATTCTACTCTTGGCAACGCAAAGTTTAGAATGGAAAATTATAAGGAAGCAATTACCTATTATGATAAAGCCGTTCCCTCCGGCAAAGCAGATGCCGTGTTATACAACAACCGTGGAAAAGCAAAATTTAATCTTCAAGATTTTAAAGGCTCCATTCCTGATTTTGATAAAGCACTTGAACTGAAAAGTAATTATGATAAGGCATTAGAAAATCGCGCAGAGGCTAAATACAAAACACAAGATTGGAAAGGTAGTGTTGCAGATTTCGATAAGATCGTATCCGGTGGACGGTCGGATGTGGAGATGTATCAAAAAATCGGAACGGCCAAATACAATCTGAACGATTACAAAGGCGCTTCTGAAAGTTTAGATAATGTTGTGAAGAAAGGTGTAAAGGACAAGGAAGTTTTTAAAATGCTCGGACTGAGTTTTGCGAAACAAGGTAATTGCACCGAAGCAGCAAAAAGTTTATCTGCTGCGGTTTCAATGGGACTAACTGACAAAGATGTGTTCACACAATTAGGCGCATGTCAGTATACCAATAAAGAATATGCGCTTGCGATCGAATCATTAAGTAGAGCCATCAATGCTGGTGTTAGCACGAAAGAAATTTTTCTACAAAAAGGTAATGCTGAATTTATTCAGAAGGATTATGATAATGCGTTGAAAGATTTAGAGAAGGCGGTATCGCTTGGCGCGAATGATGCGGAAGCCTTTAAAAATATGGCCGACATAAAATTTGTAAAGAACGATTTCGCTGGTGCCGTTAAGAACTATGACAATGCAATTAAACTCGGCTTAAGCGATGCCGTTGTGTTTAATAATCGTGGTAAGGCAAAATTTAATCTTCAGGATTATAAAGGGTCTATTCCTGACTTTGATAAAGCGCTAGAATTAAAAAGCGATTATGACAAAGCATTGGAAAATCGTGCGGAAGCAAAGTATAAAATACAAGACTGGAAAGGTAGTGTTACAGACTATGAGAAAATGTTAGCAAGTGGAAGATCCGATGTTGAAATCTATCAAAAGATAGGTGTTGCAAAATATACGCTCAACGATTACAAAGGTGCATCGGAAACGTTAGACAAAGTTGTGCAGAAAGGCGTGAAAGATAAAGACATCTTCAAGATGTTAGGCTTAAGTCTTGCGAAACAAGGTAATTGTACTGAGGCTGTAAAAAGTTTATCTGCTGCTGTTTCGTTGGGGCTTACTGATAAAGATGCATTCACACAATTGGGAACATGCCAATATAAAAACGCAGAGATTGCACAGTCTATTGAATCATTAAGTCGCGCAATCAACGCGGGTGAAACTTCCAAAGAAGTATTTCTATATAAAGGCAATGCCGAGTTTGCGCAAAAAGATTATGACAATTCATTAAAAGATTTAGAGAAAGCAATATCACTTGGCGTGAACGATGCGGAAGCATCTAAAAACATTGGCGATATAAAATTCATTAAAAATGATTTTGCAGGAGCAATCAAGAATTATGATAACGCCATTAAACTAGGAATGAACGATGCTGTTATTTACAACAATCGCGGCAAGGCAAAGATGAATTCAACCGATGTTGCAGGTGCTGTGACAGATTTTGACAAAGCCATTCAACTCAATCCTACGTATGGAAAAGCATTCGTTAATCGCGGTTCTGCAAAATATACTTTGAAAGATTACGCTGGCACAGTAAGCGATTTAGAGAAAGCAAAATCGACAGAAGGTGAAACAATTGATTTGATGAAGATGCTGGGTATTGCAAATTACAATCTCGGCAAAAAAGAACAAGCGCTGCCGTATTTAGAAAAAGCATTGAACGGTGGATTGAAAGACAGTAAGGTTTCGTTGTACACAGGCTATTTGAAATTTGATGCAAAAGATTACAAAGGCACTATTGAAGCGCTGACCAATGCAGAGATGGGTGGCGAGAAAGAAGATGACATTTATTCTAAACGCGGTATATCGTTTTATCAAATAAAAAATTATACCTCTGCCATTGTCGATCTTGATAAATCTGTTCAGAAAGGCAAAGCAGGTTTGGAAACATATGAAGCGTTAGGCATGGCGTACGTACTTTCAAAAAAAGAAAAAGAATCTATTCCGCATCTTGAAAAAGCTGCATCACTCGGCACAAAAAATAAAGACGTTTATTATCAGTTAGGTAATGCACGCTTCAAAGAAAATAATTTTACAGGCGCAATCGAATCGTACGATAAAGGCGTTGCGTTAGGAGCCAACGATGAAGTAATTTTTAACAATCGTGGAAAAGCCAAACTCAATGCTGGCATGGCAAAAGAATCGATCGCAGATTTTGATCGCGCGCTTGGTTTAAAGAAAGATTACCCGCAAGCCATGAAGAATCGTGCCGCTGCTAAATATCAATTAAAAGATTATGCTGAAGTAATTGCCGATTTGGCCATCGCTGTTTCGCGCAACGAAGCTGGCTTGGAAGAATTTTCTATGTTGGGTATTTCAAAATATTCCATCAAAGATTATACAGGAGCATTAGCGGATCTGACAAAGGCAGTAGAACTAGGTAGTCAGGATTTAAATGTTTTTGCCGCTCGCGCCAATTCATTTTTTGAAACAAAGCAATATGAAAAATCACTAATTGATTTCAACAAAGCGATTGAAGGTGGCTTAACGAATTCTGATTTATTCTACAAAAGAGGATCAACAAAATATTTTCTGAAAGATTATAAAGGTGCATTACCCGATCTTGACAAAGCCATTGCTTCAGGAACAAGTGACGCTGTAGCATTTGATATGCGTGGCTATTCCCGATACGACAGCAAGAAATATGATGACGCCATGAGCGATTTCAATCTAGCCATTGAAAAAGATGCGAAGTTAGGCTCTGCGTTTTTTCATCGTGGTGATACAAAGTTTAGTTTAGATAATTTTGCAGGTGCTGTTCAAGATTATACACAGGCTATGAATTTAGGAGTAGCAGATCCTACCCTATTCAACAACCGTGGCAAAGCATATTTCAAACAAGAAAATTATCAAGCCGCCATTAATGATTACACTGCTGCACTTTCAAAAAAATCAGATTACGTTAAAGCTTTTGAAAATCGTGGTCAAGCTTTTTACACCATTAAGAAATTTGAAGAAGCATCTCGCGATTTTCGTGATGTAGAAAAACTAACTGAAAAACCAAGTCCTGAATTATTCCGCTTGTTAGGTGATACCTATTATAGTATGCAAAAATTCACTGCAGCCCGTGAGTATTACGATAAGGTAATTGCCTCTGGCGTAAAAGATAAAGATGTATTTGTTAAACGCGGCTTGATGCAATTAGAAGAAGGTGAGTTTCAGGAATCGCTTAAAGATTTCGATAACGCAAAGTTAGCTGGAGAAAATTCAGTTTCATTATATGTCAATCGTGGACGTGCTTACCTTGGTTTGGAAGATACAAAGTCGGCCGTGGTGGAATTAAACAAAGCGTTGGAAATTGATCCTAAAAGTGTAGATGCTCATTTCAATCGCGCACTTATCAAAGAAGGTCTTGGTGATTATGAAGGAGCCATTCTGGATTATAACCGTGTTCTTCAACTCAATAAAGATGATGGACTTGCATATTACAATCGCGCAACGTGCAAATCGCAGTTAGATGATTACGGTGCAGGCGTGAGTGATATGGACGAAGCCATTCGGGTTGAACCCAAAAACGCATCCTATTATAAGCAACGCGGAAATTTTCAATATCAATTGAATGATAAAGCAAAGGCATGCTTTGATTGGCGCAAGGCTGTTGAGTATGGCGATGCAAAAGCCCGCTTTCAAATAGATCAGTATTGTAAGTAACGTCAAATCATTTTCCATCACATCCCATAATGAAACACGAAGCAGTACCAAATCCGGTACTGCTTCGTTTGTTTCATCACAATCAAACAATTTTTGCATTGGTTAAATTATTGTAGCCAACTGTGGTAACTACATGGAGTGTAAGTTCCATTTAAAACTTACATATGAAAGAGGGTTGGTGACAGTGCGTAGTACAACCTTCATTCTTTATGCAGCTTTACATATCAAAATAAAATCGTCTCAAATATGAAAACGAAAATGTTAGGTACACTCGCTGGTTTATTGTTGATGAGTGCTGTTTGGGCAAATGATGAAGTGTCAGCAAAAGTTGTTTCAGTAATTGATGGAAATACGCTTGAAGTAATTGGCAATGATGGCGAAACGATAAAAATATCATTGATCGGTATTGATTGTCCGGAGTTGGGGCAAGCGTATGGCGATAACGCAAAAAAATTTATGGAGAAACTTATTCTTAAAAAGAACGTGACGGTGAAACTTCAGGGTAAAGATCGTTGGGGAAATTACCTTGCCATTGTTAAAATGAACGATCAGGTTGATCCGCGCATTGCATTATTAAAAGAAGGATTAGCCTGGACAGCCGAAAAAAATCCAGTGCCTGAACTAGAGGATCACAAAGAAAAAGCGCGAGAGAAAAATAAAGGACTTTGGAAACAAGAAAACCCTACTCCTCCGTGGATTTATAGAAGAGAGCAAACAATGCTTCAGCCTAAATCAAGCTGATGTACTATGAATTTAAAAATAGTGTACAACAGGATTACGTAAGCTCCGCCACTATCTTCTCTTCTGAAGTTGAACGAGGTAAGTTCATAAAAGAAAAGCTTAAGTAAGTTTGTATATTCAAAATCAAATATTTCTTCAACTCCTTTCAAATACATTAAACGGCTTTAAGCGTGTTTGGCCGTTCAGTACAAAATTTTTAGCGCCATTAACAGTTAATCCTATCTTTACCCTTGGTATGAGAATAACACTGATTATCATAATGTCTTTATTCGTTTCTGGCGCACAAGCCCAGTTACTAAAACGAAAAAAGAAAAATGTACCGGCCAGCGAGCAAGCGTCCGATCAACCCACATCATTAAATCCGTCTGCTCCTCAAAAACAATTCGGCCCTAAAAAATCGAAGAAAGGTAAATTAGCAAAGCCTACCTATGGCTCTGAAGAAGCATACTTCAAACGAATGGATGAACTTCATAAAACACGAAGGAAGAACGAAAAAATGTTGGACAAACCTCAGTATTCTGATCCAATGTATTTTGGTCATAAACGCCCACCAAAGAAACGGCCAGTTGGCAAAATGAAATATTGTAAGGAGTGCGGTTTAAAACATTGAGAATTTATTCTAACGAAATAAACAAAAGGTATTTCTAGTCAACTGTCTTTAGGTTACGCGTTTCTTATTTTACCTCACTTTAATCTCTCAATAAGAAAAGACACTCGTGCAACGTACCCTTACGACAGTAATTTTTGAGAAATACCTTTTGCTTTATAAGAGATATTACAAGTGAGCCGCTAATTCATTTACACTTGGGCGAAAACGATAGTCGGTATTAAAATAACGATACGCAATTTTACCTTTCTTATTAATGATGTAAACAGCGGGTACCGGCAAGCTTGCACCATTATCACCGTTGGCAGCACTAAAGTCGATGCCATAGCCTTTGTATTTTTCTATCGTTGGCGCATCAACATCGTACGACACTTTATAACCTTTCATTATTTTTAAACCATCATCAAACAATACTGAAAAAGATGCCTTCGTTTTTTCAATGGTCTTCAAAATGTTTTCAGGTTTCTCTGGTGTAACGGCTACCACCGTAGCGCCTTTGCCTGTTATAATTGATAAAGAATCTTGCATTTCACTCAACTGCTTATTACAAAATGGACACCACTGCCCGCGATAAAATAAAACAACAACAGGACCTTTCTTAAGCAATGCTTTTAAATTTACCTCTTTACCAAATTGATCTTTCGCGCTAAACTCGGGGGCCACGTCATTTACATTTAAACCTTGTGGGTCTTGCGCTATAGCGAACAGGCTAACGAAAACGAACCCGAGAAATAGAATAATTTTTTTCATAGTTAATAATTTTTCTAAAAGTAGCATTCTGAAAACACAACCAATGTCGGGTGCAATACATTACTTCTGATATTACTTAACGGGTGAAGAAGTAGCGCCAACAACACGCCCCGCAGCATCCTTGAATATATACTATTACCATTTTAACCTGAGTGCGAATCCTGAGAAAGATAAAAACAACAAAAGAATAATAATAATGTGCAATTTCATGCTACGAATGTAGCGGTTCAAACGTGCTGATTGATGTCCGCAAGATGGCGTTGTTACATATTGCGCAACCAGTCTTGCGGATCGAGTGGCGTGATGTTTTTTAAAATCTGAAACTTGAGTTCGGTATTTCCATCGCTGGTAGAAAGTACTTTTCCAATTTCTTGATTGATAGAAATCTTCTGTCCTGTTTTGACCACAACTTCTTTTAGACCTGCATATAAGGTAAAGTATTCGCCATGTTTTACAATTACAACACTACCTAATGTAGGAATGAAAGCAACCCGGCTTACCTCTCCTTCAAAAATACATTTTACCTTTTCGTTTTCCTTTGTCTGAATATTTACGCCATCATTCTGCAAAATAATTCCTTTCAACACCGGATGGTTTTGCTTACCAAATTTCTGTGATACAAATCCGCCCGCAACCGGCCATGGAAATTTATTCTTGTTATCTGCGAAAGAAGATGATAACGCAATGGTTGCCTCAGAAGATTTCGAGCTGGCTCTTGCGGCTCTTTCTGTTTCTTCCTTAATGATATCGCTTAGCAATTTATCAAGTTGGGCAATTGCTTTTTTTGTAGTTTCTAAATCCTTGCGCAATTTCTTTTCTTCCTTCTCTAGCGATTTTACAATGGTGCTTTGCTTTTGGCGAAGGGAAGTAAGGTTATCGTTCTCGCGCAAGCCTTCATCCAGCAATTTGCTTTTCTCTGTTCTGCGCCCTTCAATTCTTTTTACTTGCCCAGAAAGTTGGTCTTGTACTTTTACAATTTGTTCCGCCTGAAGTTTTCGCGTGGCTGTGTATTGCTCCATATACCGCATGCGCATAATAAGTTGATCGAATGACTCTGCAGAAAAAAGAAAGGTTAATCGCGTGGTGCTGTTGTTTGCTTTTTGCGCTGCATAGAGCATCGCAGCAAATTCTTCTCTCAATTTGGCTAGGTCTTCTTCCAAGGCTTGAATAATATCATTGTTCTCGCCAATTTCTGAATCTAAAATACGAACCTCGCCCTTAATTGAATTAATTAATTCTTCTTGTTGCTGAATGCGTTGTTTGATTGCATTTAACTCTCCTATTGTACTATTTTTCTGCGCTGATGTTTCCGAAATAATTTTTTCTACCTCTTTAATGCGCTCAATGTTTTGTTGCTTTTCTTTTTGCAACTGACTTTTTGTTTTTTGAGCATAAGCAGAAAAACTAAAAACGATACAACTAAAAAGAAGTGCATACTTACCTGCGTGCATATTTCTTTGGAATATTGAAAGGAAAATTTAGCTCACGATTACCTACCTCTGCTTTATTGTAATCAAAAATGATGGTAGTGTTTAAAAGGCCTGATAATGTTTTATAAAAAAGATTGATCGTTCCGTTATACGGAAATTTTTTATTTCCTACGGGTTGAAAATTAGAATAGTTGAGCACAAAGGAATTGTTGGTATTACTTTCTTTAAATTCAACCTTTTCAATTTTCATGCTGGCAGCATTCACAAAATTCTGAACATCAATAGTGCCGCTATGTTGATTTAAAACAAAAAAGGATGGATCTCTTTGAATAACATCATCGTCTTTCATCGGCATAATTAAATTACCCAACATGGCCGACTGAATAACGCGATAGTTAATTTCAAAATTGTATCGCTTTGAAAGCTCGGCATAATCGAACACGTAATATTCTTTATCGACATTGCTCACAATGGTGATAGAATCTTTATTGATAAGTGCCTTACCGCCCTGCACGCCAATAACCGAAAAGGTCATCCAGATTACGCTATCTTTTCGTACGCGAATATTTGCTTTTACTTCGCGCTCTTTATTTGCCTCGCGCATAATCATACGAGCCTTGCCATGAAAATATTCAAAGTCAATTTCTTCAATCTCAAGTGCGAGTTTGGGGTCAGCAGGCGCAACTGCTGGTGCACTGATTTTCTTACTGCAGCTTGCTGAAAATAATATGATGCAGATAAATACAATCCAAAAACGATTATTCATAAATTTTTCGGTTCGCGATTTTCTTGTTTAATAATTCACTATTGGCATTTAAGCCGCGTGCTTTTTCCCACTGCCGCACGGCATTGTCCACTTCACCAAGTTGATATAAAATATCGCCATAGTGTTCGAAGTGCGCTGCATTTGCATTGCCAGTGGCAATGGCGCGTTCAATTATTTTTTTCGCTTCCTTGTACTTTGCTCTGGTAAAGAGAACCCACGCAAAGGTATCGAGGTAGGTGGCATTATCGGGATTATTTTTTATAAGCAGTGTTGACATCTTTTCTGCCTTGTCTAAATTTGATTTTCGCAAAGCAAGAAAGTAACTATAGTTATTCAAAACCGCATCGTAGTTTGGTCGAATAAGAAGTGCATCTTCATACGCTTTGTCAGATTTGTCATATTGCTTTGTGGCATTGTAAGCATCGCCCAACATACTGTTTAATTCGCACACCAGGTTTGGATTAGACGTTGATAATTTTTTGGCTTGATCAAGCGAAGCAATAGCCTCTAGATAATTATGCATTCTTAAATTTGAGTAGCCATTAAAGTAGTACAACATACTCTGGTTTGGATACAACTCAAGGGCTTGATCTGAATGTTGTATAGCAAGATCAAATTGATCGAGCTGAGTTTCCAGATAAAGTAAATTTTGCCATACCTCAAAATTAACATCGCCAGATTCTATTGCTAATGAATATTCATGCTGTGCTTCGCGGATTTTTCCTGTAGAAAGATAAATGTCGCCACCCACAATGTGCACATTAGCATCGGATGGATTTGTTTGTTTTAGTTTTGCAAGCAAACCAAAAACAAAAGCTTCCTTATCTGCATCAACAATCTTTTTTGTTTTGTTTTGATTGAGTTCAGCATTGTACGTGCCCAGTATAATAAGTTTGCTACCCATGGCTACTGCGTTGTCATCAAACAATTGTTCTAATAATGGTCGTGCTTTTTGTTCCTGATTATTGTCGCGATAAATGCCAGCAAGCAACATTCTTGCGTTTCCGGCTTCGGGATTTTCTGCACAAAATTTTTCAAGATATTGAATGGCTTCCTTTCGCAATCCTTTTTGTGAAAGCACTTCTGCAAAGCCCATAATGTATCGTTCATCATCGGGGAAAGCATGAATGAGCTTCTCGCCTTCTGCAATACCTTCCGCGGTTTTTCCCTGCTCTAAATAAAGTCGTTGTTTTTGTATTGATGAAACTTCATTTATGCCGAAGACTTGCTCCGCGCGATTATACGTCTTGACGGCTTCTTCTGGTTTGTTTGCATATTGATAGATGGCTGCAAGATCATAGAGTTGATCTTCATTTCCTTTTACTGTGCTGATGAGCGTTTCATACATTTGTGCAGCTTTATCGAATTTAGCGAGGCTGTTATAAATGCCACCTGCCAACAAATAAAAATACTTATTATCTTTTTCCTGCTTCAATGCCATTTCAATACTTGCAGCAGCACGAAGATGATCTTCTGTTTTGCTGCTGCGCGATAATACCTCTGCTATTTTATAATGAACCGTGGCGTTATCGGGATTGATTTCAAGCGTGCGTTGATAATAGAGAAGTGCCTTTGCATAATCTTCAAGAATAAAAAACTTCTCGCCTTCAGTGAAATAAAATTCAGCTTCACGAAGCCTTAAGGCAGAAGCCTGAAGTTGATCGGATGGTTTCTTTTTTCTCTGACCTGAAACCGGAACAGCGAAAAGAATAACCAGCACCATAACTAAACTGCCAACACCACAAATTTTTCGAAGGAATACGTTCACGATAGTAAGATACACTTGCCAAGGCTTATTTTATTTTGGCAAGCTTCAAAATTAACGAAAATCCGCAACAATACGATGTTAGAAGGTATGCGGGGGTGCATTTCAAATTGACGCAATGAAACTGTGCTGCTGGGCTAAAGCCCCTGCAATATGGGTTGCTGTTAACCACGCACTTAAGTGCGTGGTTACCCGGTACGAGGTTTATTTCAATTTATCGCGCGCTTTTACTGAAGCTGCTGCCATGAAACCGTTATTGTGATTGCGCTTAAACATTATTTCTCTTCCGGTCGTGAATTCCAGAGGTGCCAATGTTGCGGGAAACAATACCTTAACAGTGAAGAATACTTTTGAATGGAATACCTATGACTAGAAGAATTGAAAGGCATCAAATTTCGTGGAGTAGTACACTTGTGCAATGACGAATTCTTTATGCGTACGCGGGCAAGGGATTGTAGTGGAAAGCAAGCTTGGAACGGAAAGCCCGGTGGCCTTGCGCCTCGCTTGGCCATGACCCCAACATTAAAAAACTCTGGTAAAATTGTTAGATGCTACTATGTTTGTGCGTCCTTTTTTACAGGAAGTAGGTTTAATTCTTTGCGTTCTAGTAAATAAGCGAGCAGAATAAAGCTTGAGACAATTACGATGTGAGCGGCCGTTGCCAGCCATTGGTTTTCTATGATAAGTTTGTTGGTGGCATATATCAAAAATGAGGCGAGCAAAATGTAGCCTGCATCTTTTACGATTCGATAGGGAATGGGATAATATTTTTGTCCGATAAAATAACACGCAACCGTCATGCTGAAATAACAAATGAAGGTTGCCCAACTGCTACCGATATATCCAAAATATGGAATGAGCAGATAGTTGGCTACGAATGTTATGATTGCGCCACCCACTGTGATGACGGTGCCATAATATGTTTTGTCGTTTAGCTTAAACCACACTGACATATTATAATAAATGCCAAGAAATAAATAGCCGAGCAATAAGATTGGCACCACGCCTAAGCCTTCCCAATATTCTTTACGCCCTAAAAAAAGTTTAAGTAAATCGAGGTTGATGCTAACGCCAACCAGTATTACGCAACACACAATAATAAAGTAGTGATTTACCTTTGCGAAAAGTTGTGGCGAACTTTTATCTGTTGCATTGGCAAAGAAAAAAGGTTCTGCTGCATATTTAAAAGCTTGAATAACTAAACTCATAATGACCGAAAATTTATAGCACGCACCAAAAATTCCCAATGCATATTCTGATGTTTTGCCTGGATAAAAATTATTTGGAAGCCACCATTGCAGTGTAAGCCGTGAGAACATTTCGTTTGTCATGCCGGCCAAACCTGTAATCATAATTGGATAAGCATAACTAAACATGGCTGAAGAAGTTTGCTTCTGGTAAGCCGGGCGCCAGTTGATTAATGTTTTAGAAAAGAAGATAAGGTAAAAAGCGTTGGCGGTGAGATTAGCAATAAAAACATACGCAACGCTAACCGATGGATCGTAAGCATATTTTAGAAAGTAAACATTAAGACAAACAAGAATCAGAATGTTTAAAATTCTTCCGAACGCAAATTTTAATGGTCGCTTTTGTAGGCGAAGGCGAGCAAACGGAATAGCGACTACTGCATCAATAAATAAAATGGCAACAATCCAAATGATATAATTAGATTGACCTTTTAAATCCAATCGTATTGCAATGGGCTTTGCGAAAATTATAATGACTATTGAAAGAATTAGACTGATGCTGACAACAACAGTTTGAGCAAGATTAAAAATTTTATTTTCATCAGCATCTGGCTTAGAAGCAAAACGAAAATAGGCCGTTTCCATGCCGAAGGTAAAGAGCACATTGATAAAGGTAACATAAGCATACAAATTGGTTAAGACACCATACTCTGCCGGAAGAAAAACACCGGTATGTAAACGAACCAATAAGAAGTTGAGAAACTTCGGTAAGATTGAGCCCAATCCGTAAAGTACTGTATCGCCTGCGAGTCGTTTAAGTTTACCCATTCTTTTTTAGTTATTCGTTGTTAGCGTATCGCTTTAAAATATTACAAATGCTTTAACGGTCCAGCCGAATGATGCACTCGAACTACGCCAACATGATCAACCTTGATCCGAAATATAATTCTATAATTACCTTCATTGATTTTAAATCTTCGATAGCCAAATCAGTCCAAACAACTTTTACCATTTTTTAACCATTTCTTTTACGTGTGCATGGTCAACCGTTTTACCTTCGTCAAGGTGGTTAAGTCCTTGTTCAACTTTTTCTACGAAAATCAATTTTTCAATTAATTCTTCTAAGTCAAATTCTTGAGGAAGCTCCTTCACTGCGTCAATTACCTTTTCCCTTTTCATCTTGAAATTTTTATTCAATTTATGTCTTTTATTAAATAATTTTATTGGTCAATGTGATTGATGGCAACTTTTTCATCTCTACATTCCTTTAAAATTTGCTTTTCGTTTTTCTACAAATGCAGTAGTGCCTTCTTTAAAATCTTCTGATGCTGCACACGCTGCAAAACTTTCGGCTTCGGTTTCATATCCAATAGCCTCACCATTAAAACCAGCATTTACTGATTTGATAACGTGCGAAATGGCAACGGGTGATTTCGAAAGAATTTTTGTCATCATGCTCTTGGCTAGCTCCATTAGTTCTTCGCGGTTAGCAACAACATGGTTTACCAACCCAATTGCTTTTGCGTCTTGTGCTGAAATAAAATCTGCAGTCATAATGAGTTCAAGCGCCTTACCTCTTCCTACTAATTGCGTTAATCGTTGCGTTCCGCCATAGCCTGGTATAATTCCCAGATTAACTTCTGGTTGTCCAAATTTGGCATTTTCTGTAGCAATACGAATGTGGCACGCCATGGCCAACTCACAACCCCCGCCCAATGCGAAACCATTTACTGCAGCAATAATGGGTTTAGGAAAATCTTCAATCTGCTTAAACAACATTTGGCCTTTTTGTGCCAATGCAAACGCTTGTTCTTTATTGAGCGATGAAAGTTCTTTTATATCCGCTCCCGCAACAAATGCTTTATCGCCTTCACCAATAATAATAACACCTCGTACTAAAACATTTTGGTGAGCTTCTTGTATAATTGTGCGGAGCCCATCCAGTACATCAACATTTAATGCGTTCAATGCATCTAGCCGTGATATAGTCACGGTCAGTATAGTGGAAGTATTGTGTGTTTTGATTACAGACATGGGTATTTATTTAGTAGTGCAACTTATCCAGCTTTTGTAAAGACTCAAAATAATTATGAAAAACATTCTATTACTTACCTTTTTGTTGCTAGGCTCTTTATCCAAATTGTTAGCTGTTACATATGTAACTTGTAATTCAGGTAATTACGATACTCCCGTAGGAAGTTCTATAATTCGATTCTCAACAGAAGGTGGTGCTACATGTACAATTGCACCAGGTTCTATTACATGGGTAGCCGGTGATGTACTAGAGGTGAAGGCCGGAACAACCCTAACAATACAGGCTAACTGGTCAATCGGAGTTAATATTACAGTAAATGTTAAAGGCAATATTGTTTTTGATAATGGGAAGATAGATTTAACCTCCGGTTCAACCCTTACAATGTATACTGGAAGCACAATTACCTGTGTTGGTGGCT
>JBBRFY010000096.1:0-15580 GCA_038241205.1 Cytophagales bacterium | reverse complement strand
AGTAAACCAATTGTGCCAACCAAATACATAAAATCGTATATGACCACCGAAAAAACCAAATGTTCAGAAACATAAAAATCCCTACGGATGTAGAGTAATTTTAAATTGAGTGCAAAGATGGGTAGTAAAAGAAAAATCATTCGAGGAATATTTTGCAAGAAACTTTGAATAAAGTTTTTCACAATGGCTTTATCATCATCGCCATTTTTTTGTTTTAGTATGATAAATTTTTCCGTAAAGAATCGTTCGATTTTACCATCTCGTTTTGCAATCGGTTTTAGGTTTTCTATAGAATCATATTCTGCAATTGTTTTAGGATCGTTACCTGTCCAGCTGAATGCACCATCCATATCTGTAGAATCGTTGTTGCCCATCAACACTGGAGTCAAATTAATTTTTAAAGAATCCAACACTTGCTTCTTTTCTTTTGATGACAATTTTTTGCCGTCTTGATTTATATGAAGTTTATCTTCATCTGGAATAAAAGATAACACTAGAAAGAAAATGAAACTCAAAAATACATACATCCTTACGGGATGATAGTAGCTCTCTCGCTTGCCCGCATTGTAATCATTTATAATCCTACCCGGACGAAAAAGAAGAAAGCCAAATGTTTTAAAAAACTTTGATTCGAAACTATAAAAGGAGCTAATGAAGTTGACAATGAAATCGCCAATGTTTTGCCGCCTGGGTAAATTCTTTTGCCCACACGCATGACAAAACGTGCCATGAAGTGGCGCACCACAGTTTAAACAGATTTTCTGTTCTGAGTTTTTACCTGTTTCTTCAGCCGCCACAATTCCTTCCGCAAAAGGCAACGATTCATCCAATTCGTCCATTTCTCATTTGAGTTTCACGGCTGAAATTACAGAAAATGTGATTAGAGATTGCTCTAAAAAAACAAACTCCAACAGATTGCTCAGTTGGAGTTCGTTCACAAAGTGGATGGGCTCTATATGTATTATTCTTTTTTCTCTTTCGAAGATGATTTTGGCTTTTTCGTTTTAATGGTAAGCACATCTCCTTTTCCATCGTGGTCAGCGAGAATGATTCCGCCATCTTCCAACTCGCCCTTTAACATTTCTTCCGCTACCGGATCTTCCAAATATTTTTGGATGGCTCTGTTTAATGGCCTCGCTCCAAACTGTTGGTCATATCCTTTTTCCGCAAGAAAATCTTTTGCTTTATCAGTAAGCTCGATAGAATATCCAAGTTGCTCAATACGCTTGAACAATTTGCCCAATGAAATATCGATGATCTTGTGGATGTCTTCACGTTGCAATGAGTTGAACACAATCACATCATCCAATCTATTTAGAAATTCAGGACTGAACACTTTCTTCAACGCACTTTGAATGGTTGCTTTCATTTGCTCTTCTTCCGATTCACGCTTGGCAACTGTCGAGAAACCAATACCTGATCCAAAGTCTTTTAAATCTCTAACACCAATGTTCGAAGTCATGATGATGATGGTATTTCTAAAATCAACTCTTCGTCCTAAGCCATCAGTAAGAATTCCATCGTCAAGCACTTGCAGCAGTATATTAAAAATATCCGGATGTGCCTTTTCAATTTCATCGAGTAACACAACTGAATAGGGCTTGCGTCTTACTTTCTCAGTTAGTTGTCCACCTTCTTCATAGCCTACATATCCGGGAGGTGCACCAACCAATCGTGATACGGAGAACTTCTCCATGTATTCACTCATATCGATGCGGATCAATGATTCATCTTTATCGAAAAGATAAGTAGCCAATACCTTTGCCAATTCTGTTTTACCAACACCTGTTGGCCCTAAGAAAATAAACGAACCAATTGGCTTACGCGGATCTTTTAAACCAACACGCGTGCGTTGAATTGCTCTTGTTAATTTCTTAATGGCCTCCTCTTGTCCAATTACTTTTCCGCCTAACTCATTAGACATGTTCAGCAATTTGTTGCTTTCTTTTTGTGCAATTCTATTGGTCGGGATGCCGGTCATCATGCCGATTACATCAGCAACGTTATCTTCGTTAACGGTGTATTTTTCGGTGCGGGTTTTTTCTTCCCACTTCGCTTTTGCTGTATCTAATTGTTCAATAAGTTTTTTCTCCTTATCGCGTAGCTGCGCTGCCTCTTCATACTTCTGGCTTTTTACAACACGGTTCTTTTCTTTTTTCACATCTTCAATCGCATCTTCAAATTTCACAATGTCTTCCGGCACGTGAATGTTGTTGATGTGTACACGCGCTCCTGCTTCATCCATTACATCAATGGCTTTGTCTGGTAAATAACGATCGCTTATATAACGATCTGAGAATTTAACGCAGGCTTCAAGTGCCTCTTTGGTATAAATTACATGATGATGCTCTTCGTATTTCTCTTTAATATTTTCCAAAATCTGAATCGTTTCATCAACTGTTGTTGAATCTACCAATACCATTTGGAATCTTCTGGCGAGAGCGCCATCCTTCTCTATATACTGCCTATATTCATCCAACGTTGTGGCACCAATACATTGAATTTCTCCGCGTGATAATGCAGGCTTAAACATATTGGAAGCATCAAGCGAACCAGATGCGCCACCGGCACCAACAATAGTGTGTAATTCATCAATGAATAAAATAACATCGGGCGATTTCTCCAGCTCATTCATTACCGCCTTCATGCGTTCTTCAAACTGACCGCGGTATTTCGTTCCGGCAACAAGCGAAGCTAAGTCTAACGTAACGACACGTTTTCCAAATAAAACGCGAGAAACTTTTTTCTGAATAATGCGCAAGGCAAGTCCTTCTGCAATAGCAGTTTTTCCTACACCTGGTTCACCAATTAATATTGGATTATTTTTCTTTCTGCGTGAAAGTATTTGCGCTACGCGTTCAATTTCTTTTTCGCGGCCTACAATAGGATCAAGTTTATTGTCTTCGGCCATGCGTGTAAGATCTCGACCAAAATTATCGAGCACAGGTGTTCTTGATTTCTCTGCACCTTTCTTTTCTTTGCCTGCTCCGCCTTGTCCTGCACCACCACCAAAAATTTTAGATGCATCATCATCCGGATCATCTGTGTCTTGCGCGGCCATTGGCCCTTCACTTTGATATTCTAACATTTCTTTTACAGTCTCGTAGTTAACATCAAATTTGTTTAATATCTGAGTACCCAGATTATCCTGGTCGCGAAGAATGGAAAGCAACAAATGCTCCGTTCCAATAAGTTGAGCTTTAAAAATCTTTGCTTCTAGATAGGTAATCTTTAATACTTTCTCTGAAGCTTTTGTGAGGGGAATGTTCGCCAGGTTTTTAATCTGATGGGTTGCGGTTCCTTTTGATATTTTTTCGATCTCATTTCGGAGTTCATCTAATGGCACGCCTAGTTTTTTAAGCACACCCACTGCAACACCTTCTCCTTCGCGCACCATGCCGAGAACAAGATGTTCAGTGCCAATGTAATCATGACCAAGACGCAGGGCTTCTTCACGACTAAGTGATATTACCTCTTTGACCCGGTTGGAAAATTTAGCTTCCATATAAAGATTGTAAGTGATTAATGTAAATGTAAATTTTTTTAATTGTTCTCACGCTATTAAATAACGAAGATTTAACTCCAAAAAATAACGCAATCGATACCTTATTTGTTCATTTCACTATTGCTGAAGCCTCTATCAATTTTCTTGCAGCAGGTCCCTCACAAAAAATCAGGTCGATAAGACTCACGTTCTTCACAAACGTACTGCCAAATACTTGGGTATAAGCAATCGATTTATAAAACTTCTCTTCCATGTCGGTTTTCTTTGGGTTTATCAACGATCGTAAGTCGGTTATCGAACTGTCCATCGTTTTTTCGTACGCCAAACTTTCCTTTACTGTCACGTTCCACTTCAACCACTTGAGACACATTGACAGCACTTGATAATTCAAATCATACAAAAAGCTATGCTTCGCGAACAAAACTTTCTCTAAATCACATGCATAATGTTCAAAGAAAGGTGCTCTACCATATGCTGATTGAATACTTCGCCAATGATGGTTCAACCACTTTTGTGAATAGTCAATTTTAATATCGGTAATACATACGTTGCCATGTTTGGATGTGAGCGGAAGGATAAGCATTTCTTTTCCTCGCGAAGAAAGAATGTAGCACCTGTTGCGATACGTCTGCTTTTGAAAGTTTTCATGCTTCTCTAGTATAATGATAGAAGCCGGTTGCATCGCAGCGAAGTATGCAACGCATGGAAGATATTGCGCTTCGATTAAGATGGAGGTCATTGTGAGGAAAGTTGTGTACTTTATTTGTGCTAAGTTGACGACAAAATACAATTGACAAAGGTAGGTGCAAGCGTTAAGATGGTTGGTAAATATTGAGTGATGAGCCGTTGTTAATTGCCCAATTGCCTACTGTCAACTTTCCTCACAGATCAATTTCACCCAAACCTTGCCGAACCAACACCAGCTCGTCACCCGTGCAATCAATTACGGTAGAAGGTATATTGCCTCCCGGGCCACCATCGATTACAATATCAACCAGATTTTTAAAGTCTTCAAAAATTTCCTCTGGGTCAGTAGTGTATTCTTTAATTACATCATCATCTTTTATGGAAGAGGTAATTAAAGGATTGCCGAGATGTTCTACAATCATACGCGGAATAGTATGATTGGGAATACGAATACCCACAGTTTTTTTGTTGACCTCAAGAATGCGCGGAACTTTGCTACTCGATTCTAAAATAAAAGTAAACGGTCCGGGCAATGTTTTCTTCAATACCTTAAAGACGGGCGTGTCGATGCGCTTAACATATTCTGAAATATGACTGAGGTCATTGCAAATAAAAGACAAGTCTAGCTTCTGCGGTTTGATATTCATGATCTGGCAAAGCCGTTCGATCGCTTTTTTATTCATGAGGTCACAACCGATTCCATAAATTGTGTCTGTTGGATAAATAACAATACCACCTTTTTGCAAAACCTCCACGATGTGCAAAATTTTTCTTCGCTCCGGATTTTCAGGATGAATGTTCACTAATTCGGCTGGCATGGGGGAAAGTTAAGCGTTAATTGTGAAAGGTTAATGGTTCGGGTTTAAGGTAAAGTTTATCTTTCTAAAATTATGTGTTCTAAATTCCATATTCTCAATACCAAATACTTTAACCCGCCAACTAATCACCATTACCCTACCTTTTACTATTTTTGAATCCGATACCCGCGTTATGAAAGTAAACAAACGATTAATTTTTTTTCTTCTTGTTTCAATTTTAGGCATTTCCTTTTCCTATTATGCCTACCAGATTATATATACGCCCAACATTTTGGTAGAAAAGGACGACCGACTCTTTATTGTGAAGGAAGGTGCTACGTTTAAAGATGTTCAACAACAACTTCACGAGGGCGACTATATTCAGGATTTGATTTCATTTAGTTTTCTGGCAAAGATTACCGGCTACGCTGAGCAAATAAAACCGGGGCGTTACATTCTTCGCACAAACATGACCAACCTGATGGCGCTTAGAGCCTTGCGATCTGGAAAGCAAGAGTCCGTTAGCATTACCTTTAACAACGTGCGGCTGCCGCGCGATCTTGCTGAAAAAATTACAAAGAACATTGGCATGAAGCCAGAAGAATTTGAAGCCGCGCTCATTGCCTTTGCCATGAACAATAATGTTGGGTTCAATAAAGACAATGTAATGACGATGTTTATTCCCAACACCTACAAGGTTTATTACAACGTTACGCCCAGTGCACTTGTTGAAAAAATGCACAATGAATACAATCATTTTTGGAACGATCAGCGAAAAGCAAAAGCGAAGAAGATAGGATTTACACCCATTGAAGTTTCGATTCTTGCTTCCATTGTTCAGGCAGAATCCATTCGCGCAGATGAGGCGCCCATTATTGCGAGCTTGTATATGAACCGTTTGGAAAAAGGAATTGCGTTGCAAGCAGATCCAACATTGGTTTTTGCTGTAGGCGATTTTTCATTGAAGCGTGTGTTGAATGAACACAAACAAATTGATTCGCCTTACAATACCTATAAGTATCCCGGCTTACCTCCCGGCCCAATCAATATGCCTGAAATTAAATCGATCGATGCCGTGCTGAATTATACACCAACAGATTATTATTACATGTGCGCGAAAGAAGATTTTTCTGGTCGCCATAATTTTACAAACGAATTTTCAGAGCACATAAAGAACGCAGAAAAATACCAACGTGCACTAACGATTGAGCAACGCAAAGGCGCAGCACTAAATAAAAAATAACGTGTATCAATCTGAAACCAGCATTCGAGTACGATATGGAGAGACTGATCAGATGGGGTATGTTTATTATGGATTCTATGCCATGTATTATGAAGTGGCACGGGTGGAAGCACTTCGGCAATTAGGGGTTACGTATAAAGAGATTGAAGCGATGGGCGTTATTATGCCGGTGCTTGAAAATAAATCGCGTTACCTTTTGCCAGGACGATACGATGAAGTTCTTCGCATAGTTACGACACTTCGCGAGAAGCCTTCCGTGCGAATTGTTTTTGAGTATGAAATCTTCAACGAAGAAAATAAACTGATCCATAAAGGTGAAACGAAGCTGGCGTTTGTGGATCAAAAAACAAATCGACCGTGTAGGCCACCTGTAATGATGGAAAAAATATTGGAACCTTTTTTCTCATGAAGTACAAGCATAAACGATTTATCCTGCAATGGAGCCCTGCAAGCATTGCCATTAACTGGATGAAGAACGTGCGGTTTGAAAAGCATGAAAACGTTTCGTTGTATAAAATTCTTCGTATTCTACTTAAGAATTTAATGGACAATGAAATTTTAGATCGCGCCAATGGCGTGGCCTATAATTTTGTGCTCGCCATATTTCCTGGAATTATTTTCGTGTTTACATTAATACCTTATTTCTCTATATTCTTCCCTGAAATTAACAGAGAAAATATTATTGAATTTGTAGAAAAGCAAATGCCCGCCAGCATGGTAGATGCTGTATCGTTTACGGTGTTGGATATTATAAGCAAGCAACGGGGAGGCTTGTTGTCAATCGGTTTTTTGTTGGCGCTTTTTCTTTCAACAAACGGAATGATGGCGCTGATGCGTGCGTTCAATGCCAGCTACCGCACCATTGAAAACCGCGGTGCACTTAAAATGAGAGTCATTGCCACAGGCCTTACCTTTAATTTAACGTTCGTACTTTTTCTGGCGATCATATTATTAGTGGTGGGACAATTTGTGCTGGATTATATTTTGCTCCACCTTCCTGAATTTTCTTGGTTCAACCTGAGCGATTTCACTGTGTTCTTACTGTTTGTACTTCGATTCTTGGTTATATTCGTTACCTTCTTTATCGCCATTGCAACCATTTATTATTTTGGGCCGGCCATTCATTACAACTGGAGATTTTTTTCTGTAGGATCTTTCCTCGCCACTGTACTTTGTTTAATTGTGTCATATGGATTCTCGTGGTATGTCACTAATTTTTCTACTTATAACAAAGTATATGGATCGATAGGCGTATTGATCGCTATGATGGTTTGGATACAATTGATCACCATCGTTTTATTAGTGGGCTATGAAGTGAACGCAAGCATTCATGATGCTGTGCGAAAAGAAGCCTTGTGGCAATCAAGAAGATTGAAAACTTCTCGCGTTATTTAACTTCGATTAACATCGTTTTTTTCTTCACTAATTTTCCGAAAGGGGAGAGGTTCAAACCTTGATCGCGTGCGAACGCTTCAAATTCATGTGTATTTTTTTCATCAACAGCAATTAATAAACCGCCACTGGTTTGAGGATCGGCAAGAATTGCTTTTTGATCTTCATAGATATCGCTAACATGCATTCCATAACTTTCCCAATTGCGTGTTGTGCCGCCCGGCATACTTTTTTGTTGAATATAATGGTGCAAAAAATCGAACTTAGGAACAGCATCGAAATTAATTTCGGCAGACAAACCGCTGCCTTCGCATACCTCTGCTAAATGACCGAGTAAACCAAAACCTGTTACATCGGTCATGGCACTTACGTACTTTAATTTCGCTACATGCGCACCAAAGGTATTTAGAGTAAGCATCGACTCTACGGCCTTTTGATAATGCTGCTCTTCTACAATACCTTTCTTCTGCGCTGTGGTAACGATGCCTATGCCTAATGATTTTGTGAGATATAAAATTGAATTTTCGCGAGCGGTATCATTTCGTTTTAAATTTTCTTTTTTCAATTTTCCGGTAACGGCTAAACCAAATACTGGTTCCGGACAATCAATACTGTGTCCTCCCGCCAAAGGTATTTTTGCTTCTGCGCAAATTTTGCGACTTCCTTCTAAAACTTCTTTTGCAATTTCAGGCGCAATTTTATTTATCGGCCAACCGAGAATGGCAATGGCCATCAACGGTTCGCCACCCATAGCATAAATATCGCTGATGGCATTTACAGACGCGATTGCGCCAAAGGTAAATGCATCATCTACAATCGGCATAAAAAAATCGGTTGTGCTCACAATGCAATTTCCGTCACCGAGATCAAACACAGCAGCATCATCTTTCGATTCATTGCCTACCAATAAATTTGGGAACAGTGTTTTCGGCAAATCGGAGTGAAGCATTTTATCTAACACGGCAGGAGAAATTTTACATCCACATCCCGCTCCGTGACTGTATTGAGTGAGTTTTATTTTTTCCATTTTAAAATTTAATACGATGATCGTTTGCGTGCCCAATTAATTCTTCGGCAAAAGCATCAGCGGAAATTCCATCCCATGATGATTCTATTTTTATGCGTTGCTTTTTCTTTTCCAATCCGCGAAGGTAGGCTTTGTCGTAGTACGTCAACAAAATATCAATAGTGGAGTGCATGTCATCTTCAAATAATTTTTCTTTTGCCGTATTGAAATGTTGTCCACCTAATTTTTGCGTAATGTTTACCATCGCCTGCAGAAAATCTTCTTTGTTTGCTTCACCATATTCTTTTACTAATCGCTCAACACGAACCATTTTCTCTACCTTCATTTCTACAACAGCACTTGCTTTCATAGTTTGCCATACATCGTGCGGAAGAAATATTTTTCCGATGGCAATTGATTCATCTTCTATCCATATTCGTTTGTTGAAATCAAGTTTGGTAATTTTTTCGAACAGCTCATTTTGAAATTGTTCTGTTGTGGGTTGCGTTGGCATCATCAATCCTCCGAAGGCAGAACCTTTATGATGGGCTAATCCCTCCAGATCAATTATCTGTTCACCCTTACGTGAAAGCGCCTGAAGAATTTCTGTTTTTCCGCTACCGGTACATCCCCCTAAAACAAGAAACTGAAAAGGGTTCGTAAACGATTCAACAACGTGCTGTCTATAGGCTTTATAACCGCCTATCAACTGATGCGTCTTTACACCGGCCATTCCTACAAACTGACAAAAGTTTGATGAACGCATGCCACCTCTCCAGCAATGGACAATCATTTCAGTACTCGTTCGCTGCGCATCATTAACAATATCGTGAAGACGCGGCCCTACTAAACGAAAACCTGTTTTGATTGCCTCTGCCTGACCTTTTTGTTTGTAGTCAGTGCCCACAGCAATACGTTCTTCATTGTTAAGTAAGGGAATGTTAATGGCGTTACGAATGTGACCTTCTTGGAACTCACCTTCCGAGCGAACATCAATAACAGGTAGTAGTTTGCGGAGCCGTAAGAATTCCTTTAGGTCGATTTGCATGATGAATGCAAGGTAGTTATTAGGAGGGAAAAGTTAATCGTTATCCGTCAATCGTTATCCGATTGGTGTATTACGATTTACCATTAACCGATAACGATTAACAGATCCTTAGTTGTCAGAAAAATTAACACTGAGATTAGAAGCAATACCGATGCGGAACCCATAGTTTAAATATTCTCCATTTTGAAAACTCGCTGCTGCTTCCAATCTGAATATTCTAAGAATGCCATCAATAGAATAGCCTACTTCCGTATAATTTTTAGAAGTAGGAGTGGCAAGATAATTCACAAAAATGTTTTCGCGTATGCCGGCCATTCTCACTAACATAATATTGGTGAGCAAAAATTTTCTGAATTGATAATGAACATTAGCTGAAAAATATTTGTCGGCTGTGCTGTAGGTATAATAATCCAGTAAGCGGAAAGTTCCAACAGGATCAGTGATAACAAACGGAGTTTGATTGCCCAAAAAATGTTTGTAATCCATGAAATATATTTTGTTTGAATTTACAAACATGCCACCACGCAAATTGAAATCAAGTTTGCCGCGTACGCCCAGACTAAATTGGTGGCGAACGCCAATTTCTATCTGATCGAAATCAACATCGCTACCCAATACTGATTTAAATCCTTTTCTATAATCGAAAGAAAAGGTGGGCGATGAATTTGGAATTTCCATCTTGCGATCGTTTCTTATTTTATACTTTAACCAAGGTCGCGCGGTTATTCCTACAGAAGCAATCATTGCTTGATGCGTAGGAAATTGGGTTGAATTTATTTCATCATTTACCGGCCGGTTATCGGTGTAGCCTTCTACACTCTTCCAATTTATTAATTTGAAATTTGAATTGTTGAAGAGCTCTCTTCTTTGCGCCCACGATGCCGTTGTGCGAATCGTTAAAAACGAATTAATATTTCTACTAAAGAAAAGATCAACATATTCGCGTTCATAGAGCTTCATCAAATTCTTTTCCATAAAAAGCGTGGTGAAGCCATTCACAATAGGGAGTATTGGCTCATCCGGATTATATTGTTTTATATAACGACCTCCCACTGCTTCAAACGAATATTTTTTATTGCGCAATTTAAAATTCAAATGGCCGGAAAATACTTCTCTTGAAAAAGCATAGCGAAACGTTGGTGAAATAGTAAGCCTGGTTTTATTAGTGTCTTGCAAGATGGTACCCCATGAAAGTTTATAAATCAAATTCCAACCTTCAACGGTATTGAATCCACCAAAAGGCATGTGTATTTTAAAATTGGAATACTTTCCAGTCTTATAGCTGTCACCAATTAAAATATCCCAGGGTTGAAACCCTTTGTGCTTCGATACCTTTAAGGTATCGCCCGATTCTTTTTTTCGTTCTACCACACTAAGACTATCTATTTTTTCGTAGCCTTTTACTTCTTCTTTGGTTAACGGTATTGGTCTAATGTTCGACCAGTATGAAGAATCTTTTTTATACGCACCACTGTCGATTTTGAAAGAAACATTTTCAACCACTTCTGGATCTTTCTGTTGTTTGAGTTCTTGCTTTTCATATTCTTTTACCAATGTTTTTAATTCTTTGTTGGTAATCTCTTTTCCAGAAGCAAGTCGTTCTTGAAGTTGTTGATTCTTATCATCTTTCCGTTTTGATTTGAATTGTTCTGTAATTTTTTTCGCTTCAATCAAATCAACCTTCTCATCAATTACCTCCATCTTTTCTACTTCAACATATACTTCAGGATTGAGCGTGATTTTATAATCGCTGGTGGTAGCGAAATAGTTGTATTCAAAATCGAATCCGAAAAATTTGCCATCGATTTTAAATTGATGCGTAACGGGCAGCCAAACCTTTTCTTCAATGGGCGCACAAACAGATTTAAGCTGAATACCTATACCAAGTTTAGTAGTGTGGAAATCAAAACTGTGAATGCTCCACCAATCTTCAACCAAATAAAGCATGCCTTCTACCACATTATCGCCTTTCGATCGCGGTGTTACTTTTATGCGACTCACTTCATATTCGCGGTCTTTAAAAGTGCCTTGATATTCAAATCGATAATATGAAAATGCGCGAGGCGATAAGGGTGAAATGGTTTCTGCAATTTCAGGCTCATAGAAACTTCCGAATATATATTGGTTGGGCGATGTATTATTGTCTTTACCATCGCTTCGAATAGAAATTACCTTCTCTTCAATTTTATTTGGGCGCGTATATTTTATTTCGCTTACCGACTCCGTTACAAAGACACTATTTTTTTTGATACCTTCTTTTTCCAACGCTTTCTTCGCCAGCCACGGATAGTCTTTGAGCTTGCCTACACCTTTTATATATACTCTGCCGGAATAACTATCCAATTGTTGGGTGTGATAATTTGCTTTCGCGATGGCTTTGCGCATGATGGTGTATGCAGGATCTTCCTTTCCACCTTTAATAATAACGGTTTGCAAAACAGTGGTCTGCGATTTTAAAATTACATTAACCACTTCAAAATCAGAATTTACGTTTACAACAAGTACTTGTGTTTCATAACCAACGTATTGAAATACTAAATCATATCTACCGGGCGCAAGTACGATTTCATAATTGCCGTCTGCATTCGTGGTAGATCCCGAGCCAGTTTGTTTTACATAAATTGTAGCGTATGCAAGTGGATTGCCTAAATCATCTTTAATGTTGCCGCGAATACCGCTGGCATGTGCTGCAGTGCTTGAGATAATGAAGAAGATAAGGACAAGAAATTTGGAATGTGTGGCCAAGCGAAATAGGTTTTTAAAGTGAAGGTTAATCTTTGTAGAAGCCTTTTGCCCGAATGATTTCATCTACAACATCTGGCACCAGATAACGAATGGATTGGTTTTTTCTGATGCAATTGCGAATAAATGTTGCTGAAATATCGAGCATTGGCGAATTTACCATCGTAACGTTTGGATGACGCGTAAGTTCTGAATTTGTTACGCCCGGGCGGGGATAAACATAAAGCCCATAATCTTCTAAAATGCGTTCATGATTTTTCCACTTGGTGAAGCTGGTAAGATTGTCTTCACCCATAATTACTTTGAATTCTGTATCTGGATGTTTTTCATGTAGCGTAACGAGAGTATGAATGGTGTAGCTCGGCTTGGGAAGATGAAATTCAACATCGCTTACTTCCAATTTATAATGATCGTGAATGGCCTGACGAACCATGTCATACCGATCGAACTCATGCAAGAGTGCTCTGCCTTGTTTAAAAGGATTTTGAGGCGACACTACCAACCATACTTTTTTTAAATCGGTAGTCTCCGCCATAATGTTGGCAATAATCAAATGCCCGATGTGTATGGGATTGAATGAGCCGAAGAATAAACCGATTTTCATTTTAGATGCTGCAAGTTTTTAAGGTTGCCACTACGACAAAGGATTCAGTAAGATATTCTTTATAAATGATCCGTCTGAATATTCTTACGTTTCTTATGACAAAATAAAATAAGACGACTCACTTTTTTTTACGAAGGTATTACTAAAGGATGATTTTTTTTGCAAATTAGTTGTATGATCGGTCATCATTGGTGCGAGGCACGAAGCAATCCTCATGCTACAAGGTGCACAAATAAAAACGCAGTGACCTTGAGGGAAAGTAGATTCTTAAAATATGTACTCGTTCGTTCGCATTTCATAGCTGGGGGATTGCCACGTCAGCATGCCACGCGAGGCGCGTGACGCTTTCTCGCAATGACGAGAATTTTATGCGGTTGCTATTTTAAGCTCAAAGTCATTGTGATTCACAAAGCAATAATGAGCTTATTAAATATCTTTTTTTGACGAAAGAACCATCACCTACACCTTCCTCTTAAAATCATCATACAACTGCTGTGTTTCTGCTAACGATTTTTCGAGATTTTCATTTACAACAATTACATCAAACTTATCTTGAAACGACATTTCGAATTGCGCTTTAAATAATCTGCGCGAAAGACTTTCTTCTGATTCGGTGCCGCGATCGTTCAAGCGCTCTTTTAAAACTTCTAAGGAAGGTACCTTTACAAATATCGCCAACGCTGTATCTCCAAAATATTTCTTAAGACTCAATCCACCTTTTACATCCACATCAAAAACTACATTTTTCCCTTCCGCCCAGAGTCGTTCAATTTCGTTTTTTAATGTACCATAAAAATTACCTTCATACACTTCTTCCCATTCAATAAATTCATTGGTATCAATTTTCTTTTTGAAATCTTCGGGTGATAAGAAGTAATAATCTTTTCCGTTTTGTTCAATGCGTCCGCGCTTATCGCGCGTGGAGGCAGAAATAGAAAACCCCAGATCAGAGTTTGCAGAAAGAAGATGTTTCACAAGCGTTGTTTTGCCCGAGCCGGAAGGAGCACAAAAAATAATTGCTTTACCCGCCATTATTTTATTGCACTAATTTTGCTTTTTATGCTTGCAATCAATTCCGTTGGCGCTTCATGAGAACATTTTACTTTTAAAAGTTCTTTAATGGCCTGGTCGAAATGATAGTGTTGGTAACACGGCATGCATTCATCAACATGCGATTTAAAATTTGCTTTCTGTTCGGGCGTTGCCTCACCATCTAATATCAACTGCAGCATCTCAAGACACTCGCGTTGATTCGAACAATTCTCTTTCAATTTACTTTCTTCAGGATTGCTCATAGATTTAGGTAGATTTATTATAACCCATTTGTTTTGCGTATTCACTTAATTTTTCTTTCAGCAGATTGCGTGCCCTGTGCAGGCGACTTCGTACTGTGCCGATGGGAATATCCAATATCTTCGCCATCTCTTCATACTTAAATCCTTCCAGGTCGCATAGTATAATTACTGTTCTGAAATCCACATCAAGGGCGTTGAGGGCATTTGAAATTTCATCACCGATCATATCTTTTAGCGATTCTACTCGCAGATCGGGTGTTATTTGCCTGTCAACATCTTCTGAGTTATAATAACTTTCTACCTCCTGATAATCTACCTTATTAGGCTCCTTGGTTTTTTTGCGGTAGTCGTTAATGAAGCTGTTCTTCAAAATTCGAAACAGCCATGCCTTTGCATTAGTTCCTTGCTGAAATGAGTTTATAAATCGAAACGCCTTTAGATAGGTATCCTGAAGGAGATCTTTGGCATCATCGCGATCGAGCGTAAGCCGATAGGCGAAGTTATACATCGCATTGATGTGCGGCATAAATTCGTTGTCGAATATATCCTGCTTCTGCTTGTCTGAATATGAATTACGAGGGACTTCTTCTTCTTCCATGTTGGGTAAAAGTAGTAAAAAATATACGAGGTACGATTTACGAGGTACGATTATTTGTACTTGGTCCTTCGCTCCTCTGTGGTAAAAATCCCAACCACGGAGGAGCGCGAAGGTTTGCACAGAGAAACACGAAAGCTTATTCATAAAAAAGTCCTGCAGACGTTCATCCGCAGGACAGCCCACAACACCCTCTTCTCTATTTACGCGCCAACAGGCCCATCGATTTTACCATGTTTATAAATTCGATACGATAGCCTTCGTTGTCTTCTCCTTTTGCAGCTTGAGCAAGTTGCGTTACCTTCTCGTACGAATAATTTTTGCAGTATTCTGAATCGCTCAATAACATTCCAAATGCTGCCACTGAAGCTGACCAACGGAAGTTGTTGGTTGTTTTGGCTAGCGCTACATTGTTGTCAATCAATGGATGCACGATTAACTTACTTACCTCTTCATCTGGTTTTTTATAGCGTAGCTTAATGGTCATTAATTCATTTGTCTTTGACGCCACTTTCTCAACTTTGTTGGTTTGATATTTTAGTGCATCAATTTTATCAAACTCACTGTCAACTCCTACCGGGATGATTTCATACAAAGCGGTTACTGTATGACCAGATCCTAACTCACCCGCATCTTTTTTATCGTTGTTAAAATCTTCACTCTTCA
>JBBRFY010000095.1:0-15590 GCA_038241205.1 Cytophagales bacterium | reverse complement strand
GTTGGTAAACCAATTGGTCGATTTGGTTTTCGAGGGCGGTGGTGTCGGCTGAGGGGTTACGTTTTTTTATTATTAATATCTCATCAACTATACAAATAAATGACTGTTGTTCTGATAGGTTTATTTTTTTAATTGGCAATTGGCTTAAATGAAGGGGTTTCACTTCATATTCATTGAAGACTTTGTTAAAGTAATAATCTAATAGTTTACTGTTTAGTAAGCCAATTAAGTATTTTATAGAGAAGTCCACATTATTAACCACAACATTTGAAACTCTATTTAGATTATAAAACTTCTCATCATCATAACAACAAACAAGTTTTCTTTGCATACCACGTCTTGTCCTTTGCACAAGTATTTTTTCGTTAGTGAAAATATATTCAGGCGGTAGTGCTCTGCCCAAATCACCAAAGCTATTAACAAAATCCTTATCGTATTTTATCCAATCTCCTTTCCATTTTATCGAATATATTCCAATGTCTTTCCCATTTAGCATTTTATGATAGTTCTCATCAATTTTCTCTTTGGAAGTCATTTGAGTTTTTATATAGCCAGTATTTATTCCAACCGTACAATATGACAGTTCACCAAGAGTTATAGTATTATGACGTAGTTTCAGAATAAAATCATTGACGTCATCTCTCAAATAGATGTTAAAAGCATTCTCGGTATCTAATATTCTAGATAAATTTATTTTATATATTTCTTCTGGTGTGTTAATGTTTAAATGGCGATTTCGTTGAATTTTGATTGTTGTATTTTGGTTTAATTGACAAGCTTTTTTGAATCTGAATATTATATTTTCAACTGTTACTCCTTCAAATACATTTAAACCTAAATCATAAAGTTCTTCAACTTCAAAATTTGAAATTATTAATTGCCTTAATTTAGAGTAGGTTTTTGCAGATAAAAATGTATTGGGTACAATAAACGAAGAAATGCCATTTTGCTTTGAAATAGTTACTATTCTTTCTATAAAGAATTTGTACAAATCAAAATTTCCTTCATTAGATGAAAAATTAGTTTCAAAATATTTTTTTGATTGGGTAAAATCGAAATTTCTGTAGATATAAGGCGGATTTCCAATCACCACATCAAACCCCACAAAATCACCCTCATCATTCAACACTTCCGGAAATTCAAAACGCCACTCAAAAGCATTTTCAAAAATCTTGTTGGATTTTATTTCTTCAATCTTTGTATTGAGTGTTTCAATTTCTTTCTCGAGCTTTTCTTGTTGCTCTTTTCTCTTTTTTTCTATGTTCTTACCTTCTTTCCCATAAGATGCATCTGGTTCAAATAAGAATGTACCGGTAAATCTATGGTAAAGTTCATTTGCAATTTTATCAAGTCTCCTCTTTAAAGGGTCGTTCATTCGAATTTCGGAAGAAAAACTCTGCTTAATTTCAAGAATCAGTTTTTCCATTTCTCTTTTTTGTTCCTTGCTTTCTGCATTACGGTAAGTATCTACTGCAATACGATAACTGCCAATGGTCCACTTGCTTTTTTTAAGTGCCTGGCTTAAATTAGAATCAATTGCAAAACGGCTCACCAATGAGTTTCCGCATTTTATATTGATGTCAATATTCGGTAGCGTTTCTAAAGCCTCACCCCCCGCCCTCTCCGAAAGAGAGGGAGCTTTGTAATAAGCATTTTTTAATAACTCAATCCACAAACGCAAACGGCAAATTTTTACAGAGTTTGGATTGATGTCTACACCAAAAAGACAATTTTCAATAATGGTTTGCTTTTCGTGAAAAAGTGTTTCCTGTATGCGCTGTGCCTCACCCCCCGCCCTCTCCAAAGGAGAGGGAGCTATGTATTCAAAAAGTTCGCCTTCTTCGTCTGTTACAATGAGTTCATCATTCACCACTTCAACTTCGTAGCGGTGTAGCGATTTTCCGTTTCTGTCTTCCAGTATTTTCAAATCGTTTTTTACAGCAATCATTTCATTGAGTGCCGAAACCAAAAAATGTCCTGAACCTACAGCCGGGTCACAAATCTTGATGCTATTAACAATTTCGTTGGCCTTACGTCTGGAAATTTTCTGAGGAATCAATTCATAAATATCTTCAATCTTGTTAATCTTAAAATCAGGCAAATCATGGTTCAGACAGTATTCGTTAAATTTCTGCACCACGGCTTTACGAATGGTTTCACGACACATATACATGGTAATGAAACCTGGTGTAAAAAATGAACCGTCTTTGTAGCCGTTTATTTTCTCGAATATTAAACCGAGAACAGAAGCGTTAATGAGTGATTTGTTTTCTTCTTGAATTTCTTCTGAACCTTCGCTTGCAAAATCGTACGCATTTAAGAAATCAAATAAATAGGCTAAGGTTGATAAATTTCCTGTTCGCTTTTTGCCTTGATCATTTTTAAGAACGGTTGATGAAATAATCGGAATCGTTTTATCATCTTTTAAATTGCTGATGAACAAAGTTACTTGCTCAATTTCGGTCGGTTCAAAAAGCGAACTATTTAGGTAAGGCACTTTTTCAAAAATCTTTTTTACATCTTCATTCCGTTCATCATACTTGCGAGCCAATACCTGAAAAAACAAACTGTTTAGATCGTCATAATTTTTGATCTTCTCTAAACTTAAAAACGAATATGATTTGTCGCCTTTGTGATAGGTTATGAGTTGGGCTTCTAATAATTTGAGAAACAAAATTCTGTTTATCCAAGTAATGCTCAATTCAAGACCTACATTAAATAAGCGTTCTTGTTGTGTGTTTCCAAATTGGCTCGGCCGGTCTAATCTATTTATTTTATCTAAACTGTCAAGCTGAATAATGGCATCTTCCAGAATGCTTCCTGAATTTCGTTCTCCTTCTTTGTTTCGTTCAATTAATTTTTTACTTCCTTCTTTTGTTTCTGTCAAACCAATAATGTGTAATAACTCGCTGTAAAATCTTTTGTCGAGGCTGTTGCTATCGTTGGTGAACGGAAGTTTTAAAAGATGCTCTGCTGAAAGAAGTTTGAATAACGCAATGAGTTTGGTATCGTCTGCCTTGTCGGCATTGCGTAACGGTTTTTGATAATCCTGAATATTGAAATAGGTAAACTCAATTTCTGTGGTGATGTCGGCAATAAATGGTTCTGCAATTTGTTTGTAGAAAAAATCGGTTTTGGTATCCGCCAAACGTCCGCCTTCAAAGTCGTTAAATTGTTTTACTAAGTTTTTGTTTTGAGCAAAAAGTCTATCGAAAAGCGTAGCGTCAAAAATGAACCATTCGTTAATATTGGTGGCAATGAGATATTTTACTTCAAGATTTTTATGTGTTATTCTTTCTCGTAAATAATAGAGCACCAATTCCTGAAACGCTTTAGTATTCAGTTTTGAAATCATTTGCTTCGGGCTATCTCCCGCAGCGAATGATTTTATCATTTCTGTTTTGTTGGTGGGCTTTTTCGCTTCAATGATTACACCAACTGTACTATTCGCATTGTTTCCGTTATGGATAACAAGGTCGTTGCGGCCTTTGGTATTTATAAAATGGTTGGGGTCGTAATAGGTTTTCTTTAAAAAGTCAATGACCAGGTTTTTATGAAACTCTTCGCTTTCGGTGTCATTGGTTCTATCGAGTAAGGTAATGAGATTGGCCTTGAAACTTTCAATTTCAATCCGGTTCGGTTTTACTTTTAAAAAGGCTTTGTTGAGTGCCTTTCTGGGTTTCAATTCACGTAAATTCATTTACAATTGGCTATTCTTTTTTCAATCGGTTAATATAAGATTTTCGGTAGAACGGGTATCTATACGTTAGCAAAAAAAATGGCGCCTCATCAGTATTTTATCAGCCAGCAGGTTGGTAAGAAAATTACAGTTGTTGTAAAACATTCGAGTTTAATAAGAATAATAAAAAGGGGCTACTCCAATGGCGATGTAGATTTCTTAACAGATAAAATTCAGTTACCTGCTTTTTACTTTCCGAAATTTTCTTCTTGCCAACTTCTGTCATAGCAAAACTACGGGCCATCTTTTTAATGTGTTGGACATCTCGAAAACCCAACGCACTCCAATCTTCATCAATCGCTACGCCTCGCACAGGTTCATAACCTGTTTTCCCTAATTCAGTCCAGCCATTATCGCGATTAAATTCGCATGTATATTTTTTTGGAAGTTCCTTTCGGGTAAGCAAACCACACAACGCCAACGCCATCCTCTATCATTAGCGATGCAATTTTTTTCGCAACCTCATTAACCTCTTTTAGTTTTGTTGCAAAGATTATTAGAAATTCAACTTTCTTTGCGCTTGTTAACGTAGTTGTAAGGGTAGAAAAATGGTTCATTTCATCCATCTCTTTCTTAAAACTTGTCGGTGCCCCGAGAATGTAGATTTGCTTTTGATCTTTATAGTTAAGTTTTTTTGAAAATAGGATTCATAGATTATAGTTCAAAGTTTCAGGTTCAAGGTTTCAGGTTACGAGGTTAACGTTTCGGGTTTGCTGCTTAAAGTTAAGAGCGTAAGGGAACATCGATCAGATTTTTGTCTATATTTTCATTCTATCTAGAACTCAAAACTAAGGACTCATTACTCACTACTCACTACTAAATACTCACTACTTATTACTAAAGTATCATGGAAGAGAAACTTCGCAGTCAAGGATGGTTTGGCAAAACAGGTAAAGATGGTTTTATCTATCGTGCATGGATGAAAAATCAAGGCATTCCTGATTATGAATTTCGTGGCAAGCCTGTGATCGGAATTTGCAACACATGGTCAGAGCTCACACCTTGCAACGCACACTTTCGTGAACTGGCCGAATCAGTGAAGCGAGGAATTTCAGAAGCGGGCGGATTTCCGGTAGAGTTTCCGGTAATGTCGTTGGGTGAAACGTTGATCAAACCAACTGCAATGCTTTACAGAAATCTGGCGAGTATGGATGTGGAAGAATCCATTCGTGCGAATCCGATGGACGGTGTGGTGTTGTTATGTGGATGCGATAAGACAACGCCTTCATTGGTGATGGGTGCCTGCAGCGTGAACATACCGACCATAGTTGTTTCCGGTGGACCGATGTTAACCGGAAAATTTCAAGGTCGTGATATTAGCACGAGTGATGTGTGGCGATTTAATGATGCAGTGCGTTCAGGCGAGATGGATCAAGAACAACTTACCGTTGCCGAAGCCTGCATGTGCAGAAGCCGCGGACATTGTGCTGTGATGGGTACGGCATCAACGATGGCGTGTATGGTTGAATCACTTGGACTGTCACTTCCGGAAAACGCTGCAATACCAGCAGCGGATTCACGCAGAAAAGTTTTAGCACAGATGTCGGGGATACGCATTGTAGAAATGGTAAAAGAAAATCTTCTCTTATCAGATGTACTTACACGAAAAGCTTTTGAAAATGCCATCATCACAAACGCAGCAATTGGTGGCTCAACTAATTTTATTATTCACCTACTCGCCATTGCCGGAAGGATAGGCGTTAAACTTTCGTTAGAAGATTTTGATAAACTTTCTGCTGAAATACCTTTCATTATGAATTTACAACCTTCCGGAAAATATTTCATGGAAGATTTATATTATGCCGGAGGATTGCCAGCGGCAATGAAAGAGCTCGATCGTTTCCTTCACGGAGATTGCCCTACCGTAAATGGAAAAACGATAAGAGAAAATTACCAATCGGCTACGTGTTATAATCGCGATGTTATTTCAACCGTTGCTGAACCATTCAATACCTTATCTGGTGTTGCCATATTGAAAGGTAATTTGTGTGAGAATGGTTGTGTAATAAAACCATCCGCAGCAAGCGCACATTTATTAAAGCATACGGGTAAGGCGGTTGTGTTTGAAGATATTGATGATTACAAAAACAGAATTGACAACGATGATCTTGACGTGGATGAAAACAGTATTCTCGTTTTAAAAAATGTTGGTCCGATTGGCTATCCCGGCATGCCGGAAGTTGGCAACATGAGCATTCCGAAAAAATTATTAGCGAAAGGTATTCATGATATGGTTCGTATTTCTGATGGACGTATGAGCGGAACAGGTTTTGGTACGGTCATACTTCACGCTTCACCAGAAGCAGCGATGGGAGGAAATTTTGCAGTAGTAAAAAGTGGTGATACCATTTCATTAGATGTTGCCAATCGTTTATTAACGCTTGAGGTATCGGAAGAAGAATTGGCAAAACGAAAACAAGCCTGGAAACCCATTCACAAAAAATACGATCGTGGTTATGTAAGCTTATACCAGCAGCATGTTCAACAGGCGCACGTTGGTGCAGATATGGATTATTTGGTTGGTGGATCGGGAAGTTTAGTAACGCGGGATTCTCATTAAATTATTTTGGATTTTCGATTTTCGAAGTACGATTTGTGGCTGATTGTTAAAGTGTATTTTGCACCTTAGGCAAGCAAAGCACAACTTAAATGCGATGAGTCAATCGTACCTCGTAAATCGTAATTCGTACCTTAAAAATCATATCTCCATGAAAACATTTCAAAACAAAGTCGCCATTGTTACAGGAGCAGGACAAGGTATTGGACTGGAGATTTGCAGACAACTTGCTGCACAAGGAGCAAAGGTAATTCTCAACGATATTGAAATATCACTCGCTGAAGAAGCTGCACGTTCTATTCAAAAAGAACATGGCGTGTGTATTCCGTTTGCCGGGAATGCTGCAGATGTTTCGTTCATTCAGAAAATGATTCATGAAGCCGTAAAACAATTTGGTCAGGTTGATATTACCATCGCGAATGCGGGCATTACTTTGTTTGGCAATTTCTTCGAATACAAACCAGAAGATTTTGATCAGGTAATGAAAGTGAATTTGAGCGGAAGCTTTTTTCTCGCACAAGCGGCTGCGTTACAAATGCGTGAACAAAAAAGCGGTGGACGGATTTTATTCATGTCATCTGTTACAGGCCATCAGGCACATAAAAATTTAGAAGCGTATGGTATGAGCAAAGCAGCGCTTGAGATGTTGGCGAAGACATTGGTTTTAGAATTATCGCCACACCGTATAACCATTAATGCCATCGCACCAGGAGCAACAATGACGGAGCGTACTGCTCACGATCCAGAATATAAAAGCACATGGTCGCGCATCACACCAATCGGTAAACCGGCTTCCATTCAAGACATCGCCCATGCCGCTTTGTTTTTAGTCTCTCCAGAAGCAGGGCACATCACAGGTCAAACACTTGTCATCGATGGAGGTTGGACAAGTGTAAGCCCTTCACCGTATTAATGCCCCACAAAAAATTATTCTCTCATTGCGGTAATTCTAAGAACATCAGGTCGTCAAATGCATATTTGAAATTAAAGCCTATGAATTCGTCTTTTACTCGCACAGAAAAAATCACGCTAGCGTCCGTTGCATTAGGTTGTTTCCTATTGCATTACATCACCAATCTAACTGGAGCGTATGGCTTCTTCCGCGATGAACTCTATTATATAGCCTGCAGCGATCACCTCGCCATGGGATATGTAGATCAGCCACCTTTCTCACTTTTCTTATTAAAGTTAAGTCGAATGATTTTTGGTGATAGTCTCACGGCCATCCGCATCATTCCTACATTAATGCATACCGGTATCATTGTAATAGCCGGATTGATGGTAAAAGAAATGGGCGGCAAAGTGTTTGCTATTTTCATTGCAGCTCTCGCCATTGCACTTGCACCCATTCATTTAGGGATAACCTCTATTTACTCTATGAATTCCATCGATGGATTTATATGGGCTCTATCCGTTTATCTTATTCTTAGAATCATTAACACAAGAGAACAATCGTACTGGATCTGGTTGGGAATTGTATTGGGTATCGGCTTGCTCAATAAAATCAGTGTGTTGTTTTTGGGAGCGGGATTTTTTGTGGGTATCCTATTCGCCAATCGTCAATGGCTTACTACACGGTGGCCCTATATAGCAGCGAGCATCGCAGTGATTTTGTTTCTTCCTTACGTTGTATGGAACATTAATCACGACATGGCGCATCTTGAATTTATTCACAATGCTTCATCCGATAAATATTCTGGTCTTAATGCTGCTACCTTTATAAAGGATCAATTGTTATTTCTTAATCCAATCGCTGCACCGTTGTGGATCAGCGGACTGTTTGCACTTTTCTTTTATGCTCCTTTAAAAAAATATAGAATCGTTGCCTGGATTTATGTTACTGCATTTATGATTCTTATTCTGAATGGAACAAGCAAAGCAGAATATCTCGCGCCTGCGTATGCCAGTTTGTTTGCGGCAGCCGGAATATTAGTAGAACAAAAATTAATAAGTCGTTCAGTTTCCTGGATTAAATATGCTTACGCAATTGTATTGCTTATCACCGGCATTATTTTAATACCCATGGTTCTGCCTGTTCTCTCCGTTGAAGGATACATTAATTACGCAAAAGCCTTGGGCGACAAGCCGAGCTCGAACGAAGGCAAAGAACTTTCCGATCTTCCCCAGTTTTATGCCGATATGTTTGGCTGGAAAGAAAAAGCAAAAGACGTAGCCGATGTTTACAATACACTTTCAGAAGATGACAAAAAGAAGTGCGCCATCATTGCTTCTAATTATGGAAGGTGTGGTGCCATTGATTTTTTTGGTGAGCAATATGGTTTGCCCAAATCAATAGGTACCCACAATAATTATTGGATATGGGGACCACGAGATTATAATGGTGATGTGCTTATCATTTTGGGTGGCGTCTTTGAAGATCATAAAGATGATTTTGAGTCAGTAGCACTAGCGGGTGTTTCCAACTGCGAGCACTGCATGCCCTATGAGAATAAGATGAATATTTTTATTTGCCGCGGACTCAAACATGCAGTAAAAGATGTTTGGGGGCATGAGAAGCATTATGACTAGGCCAATTGCAAGAATTAGGAACAAAAATTCAGGCTAGGCGAGAAAGTTTTTTGCACAACTAAAAATCTCTCTTACATTTGCAGTCCTTAAAACAAGGGAGCTTAGCTCAGCTGGTTCAGAGCATCTGCCTTACAAGCAGAGGGTCGGGGGTTCGAACCCCTCAGCTCCCACATAAGAATCAAGCAGTTACGAAAGTGACTGCTTTTTTTATTTCTAGTTTTTTAAGAAGAATTGAATTTAAAAATGGATTACTTAGAATTAAATGTAAAGCGTCTTTTGGTCGCCTCCGCTAAAGAAATGAGATGATTACCTCTTTTTGTAGCAATACCCTTTTCTAATAGGGTCTTAAAATGTTCGTTAGCTTTTACGAGTTTCTTCATTGAATCACTCGAGGTGTACTTTTCAGATTCCGTGTTTATAACACTGGAGACTTTAGTTGTAATTTCTTCCATGAATTTAAATGAACTTTCTAGTGTGCACAAAGATATTCATACCATTTTTTAAAACATAATCTGATATCAAACCATAATAAGATCTTATCAACTGTTGCTTAGGCATATCATGGCTGTAATCTTCAATTTTTAACCTAAGCTCCTTATAAAGCGTGTCAAGGCTAATTGGTCTACTATGAGAATTCCAAGTAGTATTACTACTCAAGGCGTCTGCGATTTCCTTCGCCCGCGCTGTTTTCTCGTCAAGAGTAACAGCTTGGCCAATCTTAGCAGGATTGGAGTTATGAGTATTCCAATTTTTAAACCTGTATTTGACCAAATATTTTTTTAGAAGGGCAATTGTAAGCTCCTTCGCTTGCTCATATCCCTTTAATTCCGCTAAGTCAAAGTCCTTCAAGATAAGAAACTCTGCTTCACTTAAGGTGTTTGACTTTGCCTTTTCTAATAGTTCATTCACTTTGTCAAGATAGCCCAAAGCAGCAACCCACTTGCCTTCTTTATTCATCACTTGAGGGTCGATAGGTCCAAGAACTGAGAAATAGTCCATATAAATATTATCACCACTCATACAGAATATTGTACCTGCACTATAGGCATAGTCTGGAACAATGAAATTCACTTCATCATAGTGATGCCGAATAATATTAACATACCTTTCTACAGCGGTAGCACTCCCTCCAGGAGTGGTTAAAATGACAAACAGTTTTTCTTTTTTATCTGGATCATGAGCCAATTCTTCGACTATTCTTAAGACAGCATTTTCATTGCCATCTATAATTGAACCATGATATGAAATTACATCTCCTCCAAAATGATTCTCCAATTCCTCCAACTGCTTGTTTAGAAATTCATGAATAGGCTGTACCATAAGATTATTGAATTAGATATTAAAATAGTAACAACTGAGGTGTATGGTAAAAGTATAATAATTTCCATTCATTTTTTCGGACTTTGTTTAGAGAAACCCAGTTAAGTCACAGAGGAGCCAACAGCATGTTTTTAATAAAGCCGATCATAACCTTAGTTTGCCTTTAGTCTTGTACTTTTGCACAACCATTTTTTAATCTTGAAGACACTACGAAAAGTATTACTCTACCTGCTTCTTGCTTTTGCAATACTTTTTATCTCGTTGGTGAGCTCCGTTTTCTTGTTTAAGGAAAAAATTATAAATCAATTTGTTCGGGAAGCCAATAAGAATTTGAATACACCCGTGCAAATCGGAAAATTTGATGTTTCTATTTTTAGCCAGTTCCCGCAACTTTCCATCGTTCTTTCAGATGTATATGTAGAAGATAGTCACCCCGGGGAATATCCCCTGCTCACTGCAAAGTCGATTTCTTTTCAACTCAATCCAATTGAGGTATGGCGTGGTTCGTACACCATCAAGGGTTTGAAGATTGTGGATAGTGAAACTAATTTGAAGATTGATAGCAAAGGAGTAACCAACTATGACGTTGCAAAAAAGAAAGATTCAAAAGATAAAAGTGAATCCATTCATTTTGAAATTCAGAAGGTAAGGTTGATTCATACGCGTGTAAATTATATTGATCGATCCATTCATCAGGAATTTGTTTTTACAAGCAACGACTTGCTCGCATCCATTTCATCAGATGGCGATGTATATTCAATTGATGCTGAAGGTGAGCTCACGTCAGAAAAAATTAGCATCAACCAAAATTCTTATTTTGAAAAAAAATCATTTCGAATAAAAAGCGAATTGATTTATGATGACGCAAAACGCATATTAGATATCAAGCCTTCTACGTTAGAATTAAAAAATGCGTTGTTTGATGTTCAAGGTAGTTATAGTTGGAAGGATAAAAGTTCCATCGACCTCACCACAAAAGGAAAAGATGCTGATATTCAAACGCTTCTTTCGCTTCTTCCGGAATCAATATCTGAAAAGGTAGAAAAATATAAGAGCAAAGGCGATGTCTATTTTTCAGCAAAATTAAAAGGAGAGATTAGCGATAACAGAAGTCCATCACTCTCTGTTGATTTTGGTTTTAGTAATGCCACCATTTTTCATCCTGAATATAAAACGCGCATGGAGGAGGCCAGTTTACGTGGCTCTTTTGCGAGTCCTTCAATAACCGATCTTTCAGGTGCATCGCTGGTATTGAAAAATGTTACAGGCAAACTCAACGGAGAAAGTTTTGCCGCAAATTTTATTCTCAATGATTTTAATAACCCAAATGTAATTTTTGATTTTAAAGGGCGCGTGGATGCTGCTGCTGTAATGAGTTTTTATCCCATTGATAATGTGTCCGATTTATCGGGATCTTTGCTTGCCGACATTTCATTTAAAGGCGAACTCGGACTTTTAAAAAAGAAAGCCACTGCACAACGGGTAGTTACTACTGGCACGATCGATTTGCAAAATATTGGTTTTAATTATGGCGCTGAAAAAATTCCGTTAAGGAACCTTAAAGGTAATTTACAATTCAGCAACATTGATTTGGCACTTAGCAATGTGACATGCGTTTTTGGTAATAGCGATTTTCTTCTAAATGGATTTTTTAAAAACGTAATTACCTTTCTGCTTTTTGAAAATCAACCCATTGGGGTTGAAGCCGATTTAAAATCAAAATTTTTAGATGTCGATCAACTTTTTGCCTTGGGATTTGGGAAACCCTCTTCTGATCAAACAGAGGAATATGAATTTAAAATTTCTAAAAACATAAACCTAAATTTTAATTGTGATGTAAATTCTTTACGATACAAACGGTTTAGCGCGCAGTCTTTAAAAGGAGATTTGTTGGTAAAAGGTCAAATGGCCGTGTCGCGAAAAATTACCTTTAAGTCGATGGGTGGTGAAATGTCGCTCTCTGGAATTGTCGATGCAAATAATCCAAAAGCAATTGATTTACTTACTACTTTGAAATTAAACAACATTCGAATTGATAGCATCTTTTATGTGTTCAAGAATTTTGATCAGGATTTTATTGAAGATAGACATTTGAAAGGAAACGCATTTGCAGATGTAAATTTGGAAATGGTGCTTCGGCCTAATCTCGGTTTGTTTCAGGAAACACTTATTGGCGATATAAGTGTAACCATTAAAAATGGCGAGCTCAATAATTTTGAGCCCATGAAGAAATTGAATAAGTTTTTAGATGATGATGGGTTGAGCAAATTACGTTTCTCTGATTTGAAGAATGATATTCATATTGAAAACAAAACCATTTACATTCCACAAATGGAAATTCGTACAAATGTGACGGCTCTTAGAATTAGCGGCACACATACATTTGATCAGCACATTGATTATAGAATTGTTGCTCCGTTAAGAAGCAGAAAGAAAATTGATCCGAGTGAAGCACAAGCGGCATTAGAAGAAGGCGGTGGACAGGCAAAAATTTATTTAAAAATTACCGGTACAACAGATAATTATAAAGTTCAATACGACACCGAAGCCGTAAAGAAACGCATTGCCGATGGCCTTAAAAATGAAGTTCAGGAATTAAAAGATGCTTTTAAAAACAAGGGCACTAAAGAGAAGAAAGAACTAGAATTAGAGAAGGACGAATATTTTGATTGGTAAGAGCGCACTTACCTTAATCATTAATCCGCTACATATTTTCAGCTTCGGTTATTCCAGCCAGAAATCGAATCGTGCCCATTTATAGATTTCCACGATTAACGCTCAACATTTCACGATTAACTTCTATCGAAAATTTATTTCTTTTACAAAATTGTAACTAATCATCGTCTCTTCCGTATATTTGTTTTACAAAACATATATAAATGGGAAAGGAATATCTTGGCGAGTTCGAAGAGCTGGTTCTCACCATGGTGGGCATATTGCAAAAAGATGCTTATGGCAACGCCATTGTGAATGAAATTAAAGATCGCGTTGGAAGAGTCTCCAACCTTAGTGCCGTTCATGTTACGCTCTATCGATTAGAAGACAAAGGTCTTGTAAAGTCGAGCATGGGTGGCGCAACGAATGCTCGCGGAGGAAGACGCAAAAGAATTTTCACTGTAACCAATGCCGGGCTCGCCATGCTTCGCACAATGAAAGAAGCGCGGATGGATCTTTGGAAGTTAATACCTCAATTGAAAATTGTAGGAAAGTAATATGCACCAAAAGAACATTCCTCCAAAATTTGCCATCCGATTCCTTGCCTGGTTTTGTCCCTCACATTTATATGAAGGTATCGAAGGTGATTTATTAGAACAGTTTGAAGAAGAAGTAAATGCAATAGGTGAAAAGCGAGCACGAAGAAGATTTGGAATGCGCGTGCTCAAATTTTTTCGACCGTCTATCATCCTGAGAAATAAATTTTCAATAGAATTAATCAACACCATTATGATCGGTAATTATTTAAAAGTTGCTTCGCGCAATATTCAGAAACGAAAGTTCTATTCGTTCATCAATGCATTTGGTTTGAGCATCGGTATTGCATTTTGTGTGCTTATCTATTTGTACATACAAGACGAAAAAAGTTTTGATCAATTCCATGCTAACAAAGACCGGATATTTCGAATGGAGGATAAAAGGTATAATACCTGGGAGCCTATAATAGATGATCCGTATGACCGTTCGCCTTATTTGCAACTTGGATTGAAGCAAGCATTAAAAGACGAATTGCCAGAAGTTGAATTGGCAACGCGTTTTACACCTGACGAAACAGGTGTATTTAAGTATGAGGATAAAATTTTTACAGAATTCATTACCTATACTGACGCTGATTTCTTCAAAATGTTTTCTTTTAAATTACTTCAAGGTAATGCAGACAAGTTATTTCAAAACAAAAGCGATGTTGTAATTACCCCGAAGATTGCCAAAAAATATTTTGGTGATCAGGATCCGATAGGTAAATCTGTTTCCATCGATAACCAGGGAGAAAAAATATTTACGGTTGCCGGAATTATTGAGGCACCGCCTTCGAACTCTAGTATTGAATTTGAAATTTTAATACCCCAGGAAAACGAACCGTATTATGAAAAGCAATTGACGAGATGGGGAAGTTTCCATACACCTACATTCGTTCAGCTACAACCAAATGCAGATCTAACTTCATTCAAAACAAATTTGGGAAAGTTAGTGCAGAAGGTAATGGGGGATAAGTTGGAGGAATGGCGAACAGAGTCTGCTAATCCAATTCCAGCTGATGCAAAAATGTTTGAGTATGAATTCACGTCCTTAACAGATGTGCATATGAAGAAAGAAATTAGTTGGAATAAGGTAAGTGATCCTCAATACTCTTTTATCCTTGGTGGAATTGCAATTCTTATTTTAATTATCGCCTGTATTAATTACGTTTCTCTTGCGCTCACCACTTCTGCCTCCAGAAGAACAGAAGTAGGTATTCGTAAAGTGGTTGGTGCTCAGAAAAATCAATTGATTTATCAATTTAGTTTTGAATCCATAATCATAGCGCTTGCATCGATGTTTTTTGGATTGGGGTTGGTGGTTTTGTTTTTACCTTCATTCAATTCATTTACTGAAAAGGGAATTCATTTAACATGGAATACATCGCTACCGGTTATTGCTGTAAGCATTATCATTACCATAGTTGTCGGGTTGCTGGCAGGAAGTTATCCGGCATTATTTCTTTCACGATTTAAACCAGCGTTGGTTTTAAAAGGTGGCTTCACTTCAACATTACAATCAAGCTTTACAAAACCATTAGTCGTTCTTCAATTTGCACTGTCGGCATTTCTCATTATTAGCTCAGTGATTATGTATAAGCAAATGCATTTTGTGGCAACACGGGATCTTGGGTACAATCAGCATCAGGTAATTGTAATACCTACGCAAAAAGGATGGACTGAAGAATCAAACAAAACGGTTCAGCAGTTTCGCGACAAACTAAGTAAAGAGCGCGATGTAGTGAGTGTGGCAGGAAGCAGTATTTCTTTTGGTCAGGGTTGGTCGAGAAACAGCTATAAGATTGATGATGAACAGAAATCTGCTTTTATATATGCAGTTGATCCTTTCTACTTATCAACATTAACTGTTGAAATGGCGCAGGGAAGAAATTTTGATGCTAACATTTTGTCTGATTCAAATGCAGTTGTAGTAAATGAAGCATTGGTAAAAGATATGAAGTGGACTGATCCGTTGAACTCGTATTTGAATTGGCAGGAAGACACTGTTGGATTAGGAGCCCGTGTGATTGGTGTAGTGAAAGACTATAATTTCCGTTCGCTAGAGTCTGCCATTGAACCCATGTTGTTGAGCATGAACAAAAGTGCGGCTGGTTATTTAACAAACATGCACGTAAAGATTCGTCCTGATAATATTCCTGCAACCCTTCAACGAATACAAAAGGCATGGAAGGAATTATTTCCTGATCGCCCATTC
>JBBRFY010000094.1:0-15593 GCA_038241205.1 Cytophagales bacterium | reverse complement strand
ATTATGATGGGCAGTAACTATCCCAATAATATGTTACCTCCTCACGATGGTGCTTTTTTAATGAAAGAAGTTGAACCAATATTAAAAGATGCAGATGTTACCTTCGGAAATTTGGAGGGCACATTATTAAACGAAGGCGGAACCGCTAAAACTTGCAAAGACCCAAAAGTGTGCTATGTATTTCGCTCTCCTGTGGCTTACGTACAAAACTTAGTGAATGCAGGTTTTGATATGATGAGTCTGGCAAATAATCACGCGGGCGATTTTGGCGAAACCGGAAGACGAAGTTCCATTAAAACTTTAGAAGACGCAGGCATCAAACATGCCGGGCAGCTCACGCAAAAATTCACTGTCTTTGAAAAAGACAGCATCAAATATGGCCTTGTCGCCTTTGCACCCAATAGTGGTTGTGTAAGCTTAAATGATTTGGAAGGTGCACGCGAACTTGTCATGCACTTGGATTCAATTGTAGATGTGGTAATTGTATCATTTCACGGTGGTGCTGAAGGTGGTCAATATCAAAATGTGCCACGTAAAACAGAACTGTTCTATGGCGAAAATCGGGGCGATGTTTATAAATTTTCGCATACCTTAATTGATGCCGGTGCTGATATTGTGTTTGGACATGGCCCACATGTAACGCGTGCTGTTGAAGTGTATAAAGATCGCTTCATTGCATACAGTTTGGGGAATTTTTGTACCTATCGTGGCATTAATGTATCGGGCATTAACGGGCTCGCGCCCATCATTAAAGTGTATACCACAACTGCAGGGCAATTTCTTCAGGCAAAGATTACACCTACCCATCAAACGTATGGTTCTGGCGTAATGATTGATCCTCAAAATCAGATCATTAAAAAAATTCAGGAGCTTACTAAAAAAGATTTTCCTGAAACAAATATTCAGATTGCCGACAATGGTTTAATTACTTATCTTGTTCCATAACATGGCGTATAAAGAAAAGGAAATCGAAAAACTTTACTTCTCTATTGGAGAGGTTTCAGAAATGTTCAGTGTAGCACCATCCCTTATTCGTTTTTGGGAATCTGAGTTTGACCTTATCAAACCAAAAAAGAACAGAAAGGGAAATCGTCAATTCACCAAAGAAGACATTGATAATGTACGCACCATTTACCATTTGGTAAAAGAGAAAGGCTTTACGTTACAAGGCGCAAAAGAAATGTTGCGCAACGATTCACAATCCGTTAAAGATAAAATGGAAATGATGGACTCGTTAAAGCGTGTTCGTACGTTTATGGTAGAGTTAAGAGATCGGTTGGGTTAACGTTTCGAGTTTCAGGTTCAATGTTTCAGGTTGCTTCCCATTCTAAATTCCAACTCCTAAATTCTATATTCTCGTTCTCCAAATAAAAAAAGCCTACCGAACACTCACTTCGCCATGGATCGAACCTCACTGTTAGCCCTACATTTTATTCCCGGAATTGGTGATTATACTATTCGACAATTAATAAGTTATTGTGGATCAGCCGAAAAAGTTTTTCAAACACCAAAGGGCAAACTTCTTAAAATACCCGGCATTGGTGCGGTAACGGCCGAATCAATTATTAAAGGAAAACCTTTTGAACACGCTGAGAAAGAACTGAAGCGGGCAGAAAAAGAAAATGTATCGCTTTTATTTTATACCGACAAAAATTATCCTGCTCGCTTAAAGCAAATTGCCGATGCGCCATCGCTACTGTATGTAAGTGGAAATATCGATTTTGAAAATCCTAAAACAGTGGCCATAGTAGGCACACGCCAATCAACCGACTACGGAAAAAATTGTGTTGAAGAATTAGTAGAAGCATTGGTTCCGCACAATGCTCTAATTATAAGCGGCCTTGCATATGGCATCGATATTCAAGCGCATAAACAAGCTATAAAAAATCAATTACCTACACTTGGTGTTATGGGCAGTGGCATGGATGTTATCTATCCTGCCGTTCATAAAGAGACTGCTAAGAAAATGCTTTCGCTTGGCGGATTGATTACCGAGAATGCGTTTGGCACAAAACCAGATGCCCATAATTTTCCGGCACGCAACAGAATTATTGCTGGCCTTGCCGATGCGTTAGTGGTTGTAGAAGCAGCCGAAAAAGGTGGCGCATTAATTACTGCAGAGATTGCGAACAGCTACAATAAAGATGTGTTCGCCTTTCCAGGAAATATTGGTCAAAGCTATTCGCATGGATGCAACAATTTAATTAAAGCAAACAAGGCGCATCTGCTTACTTCAGTAAGAGACCTGGAGTATATTATGAATTGGGATATTGGTGCCGAGCCTAAAAAGAAAGTGATTTTTTCGCTTGACGCCTATGAGCCTACAGAGCAAATTGTACTTAAAATTCTATTGGAAAATAATAATCAATTAATGATAGATGAGCTAAGCTGGCGCAGTGGTTTACCAATAAGTCAATTGGCTTCGGTATTATTAGGGTTGGAGTTTCAGAACGTTATCGTTACGCTTCCGGGCAAAATATACAAGCTTGCGAGAGTATAAAAATCCTAACATATTATTAATTTCCCTTAAACATCTGATAGAAACCAACTTATTAGTAGAATAAAGAGTCTATTCTACCGTTATTTCAAAAGGATTTTCCGGTTCAAAATGAAGACGTTATATTGTAACTTATTCCAATTGTATTCTGTTCAACACTTGATGGTTTAATGCGTAGCATGATAAATAATACTTTAAAGACGTTCGGTTTGTTGAAGAGTGTAATTGCACTGCTGGTGTTGATGCTAATCAATGTTGGTGTTTATGCCACGCACCTTCGCGCGGGTGATATTGTAGCCGTGCGCGATAATTGCAACAGCCGTGTATTTATCATTACCATTACAGTCTATGTCGATACTGAGAGCAGCGTAACGTTTGGCGGCACTAAATTAAGTGAGGGTGATCTTCTAAATTTTGGAGATGGCAAGCCCTCTGTTTTCGTGCCACAGATAGGTGCTGGAAACACACCTTCTGGCATTGGCTTTTCTTCTACCTATACCGTTATTGATGCCGATTTAAAAATTGCACGTGCCACCTATACTATTTACCACGACTACCCTGGGCCTGGTACTTACAAAATTAGTTATCGGGAACCGAACCGAAACGCAGGTGTGTTAAACATGGATCAGTCTGTTAATACTCAATTTTATCTTGAGACCATTGTTAACCTCGATCCATTTATCGGCTGTTCAAATACCCCCAACTTATTAGTTCCTCCAATTGATAGAGCATGCGTAGGTTCTGCATGGACTCATAATCCTGGAGCGTACGATCCAGATGGTGACAGCCTTTCGTATGGTTTAGTTACTCCGAATCAGGAAACAAGTCAAAATGTATTTAATTATAGAAATCCAAACAGTGCAGAATTCTATTTTAATTTTCAAGAAGGGAATGAAGAACAAAATGCTACACCAAAATTTTTTCAAGATCCTGTTTCGGGAACCATTACTTGGAATGCACCGGGAAAAGCTGGAGAGTATAACATCGCTTTTGAAATACGGGAATGGCGAAAATTAAGGGATGGTGTTTGGAAACAAATTGGTTTTGTAAGACGCGATATGCAAATCATTGTAAAAGATTGCGATAACAAAAGACCTGATTTAAAAATACCAAATGACACCTGTATTGTAGCGGGCACGGTGTTGAATGCTAAAATTTTTGGTTTAGATCCCGATAACGATAACGTTAAAATTGAAGCCTTTTCAGAAATCTTTAATTTTTCAGACGCTCAATCACCTGCTACTTACACACCCAATCCTCCTACCTTTCAACCCTCTACTCCGGCAACGCTTTTCTTTCAGTGGAAGACTGATTGTTCTCATGTAAAAGACCAAGCGTACCAAGTGACATTTAAAATTACAGATCAGCCCGCCAGTGGTGGCGTTAGTTTAGCAACATTCAAAACTTGGTTTATAACAGTAGTGGGGCCTGCACCGGAGTGGAAAAAGCCGATCCTTGATTTAAATAAACGCGAAACAAAACTAGAATGGTCTCCTTACTTCTGCCAGAATGCAGAGACTATGCAAGTGTGGAGAAGAGTAGGGAAGTTTCCGTTCGAGCCCGATAATTGCCAAACCGGCATGCCCGAATTTTTAGGGTACGAGCTTATCAAAACATTACCCATTAAAACGGGCAACACACCTGTAACAACGTACACTGATAATAATGATGGTAATGGTCTTGACCCTGGTGCTAAATATTGCTATCGACTAGTCGCTATATTCCCCTTACCAAAGGGTGGTGAAAGTTATGTTTCAAAAGATACGTGTGTAGGTCCAATACTGGCCGATGTACCTGTCATTACAAATGTATCTGTTCCGAAAACAGATATTTCTACTGGCGAAATTCTGGTGCGTTGGCAAAAACCGTTCGATGCCAACATGGTGCAGTTCCCTCCACCCTATCGTTATGAAATCTATCGCGCTGTAGGATTTGCAAGAGGAAATGATTCAACGAATGTTACCGCATTGGGCGTTTTTATTAATGACACTACTTTTATTGATAAGGGGCTTAACACAGAGGAGAATTCTTATAATTACAGCATTACAGGTTTTTCATCAACCGATGGATTGCTTGGTACTTCAGCAGCAGCGTCTTCGGTACGGTTGGAAGCTAAATCGCAGAACAAAAAAATTGAATTGAATTGGAGTGCTTTTGTTCCTTGGTCTAACGTAATACCGAATTACCCTCATGAATTATTTCGTGGCAATGAAGGTGACGCACCGGAAGACTTTACTTTAATCAAAGAGGTGGAGGTAAGAAATGACGGGTTTACCTTTATTGATGAAGATGTTGAAGATAATAAAGTATATTGTTACCGTGTTAAAACAAAAGGTGGATATGGTAATCCGAAAATTGCTACGCCATTAGAAAATTTCTCTCAAATTATTTGCGCACAACCTGGAGATTCAATACCTCCTTGTCAACTTTTGCCACCGCTGCGCAGTACGTTGAATTTTATTGATTGCAATGATTACCGAGCAAAAGATACGCAGTGCAATCAAAGTTCATTTAGCAATACCATCTTTTGGAACAAACCCACGGATGCCGAATGCAGAAGCGATGTAAGCAGTTACAACGTATACGCTGCCTCAAAATTAGGTGATACCACCTTTATTCAAATTGCTAACGTAAAAGACACGTTCTACGTTGATCCAAATCTTCTTTCGTTTGCGCGATGCTATAAAATATCAGCCGTTGATAGATCTCAAAATGAAGGTGAAAAGAGTGATGCATTGTGTATTGACAATTGTCCGTACTACGAATTACCAAATGTATTTACACCGAATGGCGATAATTTCAATGAGGAATTTAGCGCATACAGTGCACGTGATTTTGCAAATTGTGGTGAAGTTAATTGCATACCAATTGAGATTGCAGAAAAATGCGCACGGTTTGTAATTAGCGTAAAAGCAAAAATTTACAATCGTTGGGGTAAAGAGGTGTATAATTACGAAGGCCACATTAGCGATGAGATCAATACAATTTACATTGACTGGAATGGCAAAGACACCAAAGGAAATGAGTTAAGTCCGGCCGTTTACTATTACGTAGCCGAGGTAACTTTTGATAGTGTTGATCCGGCTAAAGCAGTTAAAACGTTTAAAGGATGGGTACACCTGCTCCGATAGAAGTTCACAAAAAAATCATTGTTCTCTTCGATGGTGTGTGCAACCTGTGCAACGGAGCTGTTCAATTTATAATTAAGCGAGATCGCGAAGAGAAATTTATGTTCGCTTCCCTTCAATCCGCTTTTGGAAAAGCGCAACTTTTAAAGACAGGACTTGATCCTGAATCGCTGCAAAGCATTATTGTCATTGATAGCAATCTTGTTTTACAACGCAGTGACGCAGCGCTAAAAATAGCTAGTCATTTGGATGGACTTTGGTCTACCCTCGCTGTGTTTAAAATTGTGCCCAGATTTATTCGTGATGGTGTTTATAATTTCATTGCCCGCTACCGTTATTCTTTATTTGGAAAACAAGATAGCTGCATGATTCCTACTGCCGAGCTTAAAGCAAGGTTTGTTGATTTCTAGCCGTGCTTCAAGTTTTCATCCATTCGTTCAACATCCTTCAACTTTTCATTACTTTTGGTTTCTAAAAATTTGCTATGAAGGCTTATATTTTCCCTGGACAAGGAGCGCAATTTACCGGTATGGGTAAAGACATTTACGAATCAAATGAGCAAACAAAAAACATGTTTGATCACGCCAATGATATTCTGGGGTTTAAAATTACAGACATTATGTTTACCGGTTCTGCCGATGAGCAAAAGCAAACTCAAGTAACGCAGCCCGCTATTTTTCTTCATTCCGTTGCCATAGCATTATCGAGCGAAACATTTTTACCCGATATGGTAGCAGGCCATTCTCTTGGAGAGTTCTCTGCGCTCGTTGCCAATAAAACATTAACGTTTGAAGATGCGCTTAGATTAGTTTCCAAAAGAGCCATTGCCATGCAACGCGCATGTGAAATAAATCCTTCCACCATGGCCGCGATTATAGGATTGGCAGATACTATTGTTGAAGAAATTTGTGCATCGATTGATGACGTTGTGGTTGCGGCAAATTATAATTGTCCGGGTCAACTTGTTATTTCCGGATCTATGAAAGGGATTGAAATAGCGTGCGAAAAAATGAAAGCCGCAGGAGCAAAACGTGCTCTGCCGTTACCGGTAGGTGGTGCGTTTCACTCGCAATTAATGGAACCCGCGCGAGAAGAACTTGCTGCCGCCATTGAAAGCACAATGTTTAGCCAACCAATTTGTGCTGTTTACCAAAATGTAAATGCATTACCTGTTTCTGATCCAAACACGATTAAACAAAATCTAATATCACAACTCACTGCTCCTGTTCGTTGGACACAGTCTGTTCAAAACATGGTACACGATGGAGCAAAAACGTTTATTGAATGTGGCCCGGGAAAAGTACTTCAGGGTTTGGTGAAGAAAATTTCGCCTGACGTAGAAGTAATGAGTTTGTAAACTCAATCGAGTTTAGACACCGTCAGTGCATCAGCACATTCTTCAAGAAGTTGTGCAATACTTTTTTTCAAAATAGGATGAACAACATTTGATGCAATTTCTGCTAACGGAACAAGCGTGAATTTTCTATTGGCAAGTTGAAGATGGGGAACTGTTAATTTTTCGGATTGAATAATTTCGTTCCCAATTAAAAGTATGTCGATATCAATCACACGTGCACCCCATTTCTCTTTTCGTTCACGGCCAAGGGATGTTTCAATACCCAGTATCATTTCTAATAATTGATGATCATTACTTTTAGCGCGTATTTCTACTACCTGATTGTAAAATTCGGGCTGATCTAATTTTCCCCAAGCTGCGGTTTGGTAAACAGATGATTTTGTTACAACAGCACCCGCCCTTTTCTCTATTTCATCTATGGCGCGCGCCAGGTTCAGCTTCCGATCACCCAAATTGGTTCCTAGTAAAAGAAAAATCCTGTTGTTCATGTAATTATGCCGATGGTAAACATACTACCTTTTTATTCTAAGGGTATTACTTAATTTTGACACTTAATTAAAATAGTATGGGTTTCTTCAAGACTTTCTTTGCTGCCTTCCTCGCGATGGTAGTTTTCGTTATCGTTGGTTTCATTTTCTTCTTTATTCTAATTGCCAGTCTTTCATCGAAAGATGAGGTAACGGTAAAAGATAATTCCGTGCTCCATCTTAAACTGGATGCTCAAATTACTGAACTTCAATTAGAAGATCCATTTGCTGGCTTACCCATATTTGGCAATAAAATGCCCAATGTTGGATTAATGCAATTGAAGCAAGCTATTGAACACGCAAAATCAGATGAGAAAATAAAAGGTATTTATCTTGATGTGAGTTACCCGCAAACGGGCTTCTCAACGCTGCAAGAAATACGTCAATCGCTAATCGATTTCAGGCAAAGTGGAAAATGGGTTGTAGCGTACACAGAGGTGATGTCGGAAGGTGCATATTACCTTGCCACCGCGGCCGATAAAGTGTATCTCAATCCCGAAGGCGAAATGGAGTTTAATGGAATGACAATAGAAGTGTCTTTCTATAAACGCCTCTTTGACAAGTTGGAAATTAAGCCGCAAGTATTTCGCGTGGGCGAATTTAAAAGTGCCGTAGAACCTTTCTTGCTAGAAAAAATGAGCGATGCAAATAGATTGCAACTCACTGAATTGGCCAACTCCATTTATGATTATATGCTCGTTGGAATTTCCGAAGAGCGAGGCATTTCTAAAGAAAGATTGGAAGAAATTTCAGATAAGATGCTTGTTCGAAATGCATCTCTTGCAAAAGAATTTGGATTGATCGATTCGCTGTTGTATCAAGATGAATTTGAAACAACAATCAAGCGGAAGCTTAATATGGAATCGTCTTCTAAGATCAATTATATCTCATACGCAAAATATAGGAAGTCATTTTCAAACTATGTAACCTCGAAAAATGAAATTGCTATTATTGTAGCAGACGGCACCATTATGCCAGGCTCTGGAGATTATTCACAACAACTTGTAGGAGCCGATACCTATGTGGAGGAAATCCGCAAAGCCCGGGAAAATAAAAACATCAAAGCGATTATCATCCGTGTCAATTCGCCAGGAGGCGAGTTTCGTTCTTCTGATATGATTTGGCGCGAGATTCAATTGGCAAAAAAAGAAAAACCCGTCATCGCTTCTATGTCTGATTATGCTGCATCGGGTGGCTATTATTTATCGATGGGGTGCGATACCATTGTGGCGCAACCGCATACCATCACCGGTTCGATCGGTATTTTTGGAATGATGTTCGACATGAGTGGTTTTTTAGGAAATAAAATTGGCATCACCTTCGATGAAGTAAAGACGGGTGAGTTCGGAGAAATGTTTACCGTTACCCGACCGTTGAATGAAGCGGAAAAAAATTATTGGCAGACCAATTTAAATGAACACTACGAATTGTTTACCGGTAAAGCAGCCGATGGAAGAAATGTATCGAAAGATGAAATAAAAAAAGTTGCTTCCGGCAGAGTGTGGACAGGTTCACAAGCAACGGAAAGAAAATTAGTTGATGTGTTGGGAGGTTTTGATGATGCTGTAAAAATTGCAGCCGAAAAAGCAGGTGTTAGCAGTGATTATAAGGTTCGTTTTTACCCAACGCAAAAACCATTTTTAGAAGAGTTTATGTCAAGGCTTCAGGAAAATTCGAAGATAGACGCAATCAAATCAGAATTAGGTGAGCACTACATTTGGTTTCAGCAACTTCAAAAAATAAAATCATTTCAGGGAGCGCAAGCGCGCATGCCGTTTGAGTTTAATATTCACTAAGCAATACGTAACTACTATGACTTCCATACGCAACAACTGGACGAGAGAAGAGATAACGAGTTTATTTAATCAACCTATTCTCAATCTTATCTATCAGGCTGCCACAGTGCATCGTGAATTTCACGATCCACAAGAAGTGCAAGTGTGTACGTTGCTTTCGGTAAAGACCGGTGGCTGCCCTGAAGATTGCTCGTATTGCCCACAAGCCGCCCGTTATCATACCGATGTTAAAGTGCACAAGTTGATGGAGGTAAGCGAAGTGTTGCAAAATGCAAGCGATGCGAAAGAATCTGGAAGCACTCGATTTTGCATGGGTGCTGCGTGGCGCGAAGTACGCGATAATCGTGACTTTGATAACGTAATTGAAATGGTGAAAGGTGTGAGTGCAATGGGTCTGGAGGTTTGTTGTACGCTTGGCATGCTTACGCCTGAGCAAGCACAAAAATTAAAAGATGCCGGCCTCTACGCGTACAACCATAACCTCGATACAAGTGCAGAATTCTATAGTGATATCATATCAACACGCACGTACGATGATCGGTTGGAAACATTAGAAAATGTGAGGCAAGCAAAAATATCTGTGTGCTCAGGAGGTATTATTGGTATGGGCGAAAAAGAAGAAGATCGTATTGGCATGCTCCACACCTTATCAACCTTAATTGAACATCCAGAATCTGTTCCGGTTAATGCGCTTGTTCCTGTGGAAGGCACTCCGCTTGAAGAACAAGAAAAGGTATCCATCTGGGAAATGATAAGAATGATTGCCACTGCAAGAATCATTATGCCAAAAGCAATGGTACGACTCTCAGCAGGACGCGTTAGAATGAATATGGAAGAACAAGCCTTGTGCTTTTTGGCTGGAGCAAACAGCATTTTTGCCGGTGATAAATTGTTAACCACACCCAATCCAGGGTATATAAAAGACAACCAAATGTTTCATACGTTGGAGCTCAAACCTAGAAAGGCATACAAAGAAACTGGAGTGAAAAGTTCAGTTTTATGATGTAATGTTTAGCTCAAATTTGATATTTTTAATACCTAAAGTATCACTTTAGGTCATCGTCTTACACACTAGGCAACCTTTGTTCTAAATCTATTAAACTATATTTTCTTGGTTTATCGGTAATAACGCCAATTGGCCGATAGAATTTACCCCAAAATGGTAAGGTAACCAGCCATTAGGTCTTTAAATCAAGAATATGTTCCTTCGGAATTGGCTGTATAGGTTATTCGCAATCTTTACGGTATTTCAAAACTTCGTTAACAGGTTATTGCAGTTGTATAGATTAGAAGGTATTTATGAAGGAGTCATAATAGTCATCACGAGCATTTGAAATGGAGACGAATTGATGACGGGTTTAATTTATTACCGTAATTGGTTTTAAATTAGAGCGGATGATGGGCTAATCGGGTAGAGAATAATTTCCCGATCATTTATCTGATGATCTAGTGAGAAAAACTAGATATGCCAATAGATCACAACCCTTGCGGGCATGATCTATTGACATCAATTTCTTTTAGAAGCTACCTTTTAAAGCTTATCTTCTGAAGCAAATCCACCAATTGGTTCTTCGTGTGAAACCTGATTAGAAAGACCAGTTATAATTGTTGTTGCCGGCTTATTTGCTGATGCAAAAGTAAAAGACAACGTAACCACTGCTGAAATGGCGATAAGGATTATGATTTTAATTTTCATAAGTTTCGTGTTTAGGAATTCGAAGATTATAAACTATAGTTTTTCACTCACTTCTGCTCCTCCACTAAGCTCAGTACTTGGCGTTACTTCTTCTTCTGTACATGATGTAAAAGATGCGGCACTAACAACTGCTAACAATAGGATGTAGATAAATTTTTTCATGGTTTATGGGGTTTAAATTTTTAAATATGTTTTCGACTCTTAAATTGTAGGCCAAAGATGCGTGATGTAATTTGGAATAACTGCTCATTAAAATTTGGAAAATTACCTGTGTACCAAAATATTTTAAAGATTTCGAAGTCAATCTCCTTCCTTGTAATAATCTGTTTAAGTCTTTCTCCTACTTGTAACGCTCAGGATCAAAAGAAAGTTGATTCACTTACTATACTGTTGCCGACAAAGGCTGGGCTAGATAAATTCGAAGTTTTGTTTGAACTGTCAAGAGCCACTGCACCTACAGACAACACTCAGTCATTTCGATATGCACAAGAAGCCTTTGCCATAGCAAAAGAAAATGGCGATAGTTTGAAAATTGTAATGGCGGGGAGATTATCCGGGCAACTCTTGAGAAGGCTTAACCGGCCAAGCGATGCCATTCTGATATTCGATGAGATGTTGCCGATTGCTAAAAGAAATAACTATCGTGACGAGCAAAAATCAATTCTAAATGCATTGGCAATAACGTATTCCTTTCTGGCTAACTATGATAAAGCGTTAGAGTATAATTTTGAATCTCTTGTATTGCGTGAAAGGGACGGCAAGTTAGACGAAATTAGCATGGCGTTAAATAACATAGGCTTCGTCTATTTTAAATTAAATAACCATGATAATGCTTTAAAATATTTCAAAAAATCTCTAGATGCAAAAAGAACTATCGATGACAAATATGATTTAGATAGGTTGTTAATCAATATCGGATTGTGCTATACACATCTAAACGGGTTTGACGAAGCCACAAAATATTTTACCGAAGCACTTCAAAGTTGTGAAAATGATTGCAGTCCACAAATTGTCAAAGAAGCAAAGTTTGGAATGGGAATATCCTTTTTCGAACAAGACAATTTGGAAGTTGCCAGAAAAAATTTCTTAGAATCGTTGGCGCTGTCTGGTAAACTTAACGATGAACGTTGGCAAGCAGAAAATCTTGTTTACTTAGGTAAAATAAATATCAAAACAAAAAACTTTGACGAAGCAAAGAGAAATCTTAAAGAGGCTGAAAGCAAAGCCACACCCGGAGGATATTCGCAATTGCTTATCGATATATATAAACAGTATTTTTTATTGTATAACACCATAGGTGATTTTGAAAATGCATCTGATTTTCAACAGCGTTACATTCAGTTAAAAGACAGTTTAATTAGTGAAGATCTCGTTAAGAATATTGCAAGCGTACAAACCAAATACGAAGAGCGCGAAAACCTTGCCATTATAAAATCGAAAGAAGTAATCATTAAACAACAACGCGATTTAAACGTTGCCGTTGCCGTAATTTCCTTCCTTTTGGGATTGTTAATTTTAGTTTTGCAGCGAGGCAATCGAAATATAAAAAGAGTTAATGCAAAATTATCGGAAGCCAAAGAGATTATCCAACAACAAAATGAAGCACTCGAAAATAAAAATAAAGAACTTGATATAGAAGTTGAGCGTAAGACAGAAGATTTGGCACGCGCCAATCAATCCTTGCAACAGGTAAATGCCGAACTCGATAATTTCATTTACAAAACATCACATGATATTCGCGGGCCATTGGCAAGCTTAAAAGGAATATGCAATGTTGCCATGCTTGATGTACAAGATGCTTTGGCACTAAGTTATCTCAGAAAACTAGATGTTACGGCCGAACGACTCAACTCCATTTTAACGCGTTTGGTTATCATCAACCAAATTAATAATTCAAAATTAACGCTCGAAAAAATTGAGTTTGAAAAAGTTTTAAATGATGTGATGCTGTTGGAAAAGAAGAAAGGCCTTCCATCAGATCTTACAATCAAAACAAATATTGACCCCAATGCCCATATCCATTCCGATCGTGAATTAGTGCGTATCGTTTTAGAAAACTTAATTGACAACGCTATTAAATTTTACAATGATTCGTCTCGCGTTGATTCATTCGTGAATATAATTATTGATAGCGTTGAAGAGAGGTTTGTAAAGGTTCGCATTATCGATAATGGAATAGGCATTAGCGAATCCAGTCCTGGAAAATTATTTCAAATGTTTTCGCGTGCTTCAGAGCGCTCTGAGACAGGAGGCATCGGACTTTACATTACCAAAATTGCTACTGAAAAATTAGGTGGTAAGGTAGGCTTGCTTACCACGCCCGAAGGATACACAGAATTCTTTGTGATTTTTCCTACCTATCCTTAGTGTGATGATTGCATAATCCGCAATCACCATTCAATTTTTTTACATCATTTCTATTCCCATCTTTGCAGGCTCTGAATTAGAGGATTTTAGTTTTATGAAAGATTTTAAACGCTATACCATTACCGCTGCGCTTCCCTACGCTAATGGACCACTTCATATCGGGCATATTGCAGGAGCCTATTTACCAGCCGATACCTACGTACGTTACCTTCGGTTGACAGGGAAAGATCTTGTCTTTATTTGTGGCTCTGACGAACACGGTGTTGCCATTACGCTTGGCGCAAAAAAAGAAGGTGTTACACCTCAAGCTTTTGTTGACAAGTATCACAACATGATGAAGCAAGCGTTTCATGACTTCGGTATTTCATTTGATATCTATTCACGCACATCATCAGCTGTTCATCATAAAACTGCACAGGATTTCTTTACTGTAATCAACGATCAGAATTTATTAACAGAAGATACATCTGACCAATATTATGATGAGCAAGAAAATATTTTTTTAGCCGATCGATACATTGTAGGTACGTGCCCCAACTGTGGCCACACCAATGCGTATGGAGATCAGTGCGAGAAGTGTGGAACAAGTTTAAGTCCGAAGCAATTGATCAATCCACGGTCAACCGTTTCAGGCAACTCCCCTATTTTAAAACCAACAAAGCATTGGTATTTTCCACTCGATAAATTTGAGAAATGGTTAAATGAATGGTTGATTGAAGGACATCAAAATGATTGGAAGACGAACGTATATGGTCAATGTAAATCATGGATCGTGCAAGGGCTTCAACCACGATCAATCACACGCGATTTAGATTGGGGAATTCCTGTTCCGCTGCCGGGCGCAAAAGGAAAGGTACTGTATGTTTGGTTTGATGCGCCCATCGGTTACATTTCGGCAACAAAAGAATTGCGTCCAAACGATTGGGAGAAATACTGGAAAGATCCGGAGACACGTCTCATCCATTTTATAGGGAAGGATAATATTGTTTTTCATTGTATCATCTTCCCTTCCATGTTAAAAGCGGCTGGCGATTTCATTCTTCCGGATAACGTGCCTGCTAATGAATTTTTAAATCTTGAAGGTGATAAAATTTCAACTTCACGAAATCATGCTGTCTGGTTACATGAATACCTTCTTGATTTTCCCGGAAGAAGAGATGAGCTACGGTATGTATTAACCTCCATTGCTCCTGAAACAAAAGATGCTGATTTTACATGGAAAGATTATCAGCAAAAAGTAAACAGCGAGTTGGTCTCCATACTCGGCAATTTTGTAAACCGTGTGATGGTGCTAACGTGGAAATACTTTGATGGAAAAGTTCCATCAGCGCATGAACTTCCAGATACAGATGATCGTAGAAAAAAGATCCTTGCAGCCTATACTCAAAGTCATATTGATTTAGAAGCCGCTGTTACGGAAATGATTTCGTGCTTAAAGACTTTCCGTTTCCGTGAAGCTCAATTTCAAATGATGATCTTGGCGCGTATCGGAAATAAATTTCTCGCAGAGACAGAGCCGTGGAAATTAGCGAAGGAAGATATGGAAGCAGTGGGATGCATTTTAAATTATGCGCTGACTATTGTTGGTAATATCGCCATTGCGTGCGAACCCTTTCTACCCGATACATCAAAAAATATCAAGTATCAACTTAACAGCAGCGCATTTGAATCGAACTGGAAAGAATTTTGGGTGAAAGAAAGCTTGATCAATGCCGTTCCTCAACATCATCAATTAAACAATGCTGAACTATTATTTAAAAACGTGGAAGACGAAGATATTGCAAAACAAGTTGATCGACTTAAAAATCAGAAATTACAATCCACTACCGTTTCAGAAAAATCGGTAGCACCACTGAAATCAGAAATTACCTATGACGATTTCGCGAAACTCGATATTCGTATCGGCAAAGTACTGACTGCAGAAAAAATGGAGAAGTCAAACAAGCTTCTTAAACTTACGGTTGATACCGGTATTGATACGCGCACCATATTAAGCGGTATTGCTCAGCACTTCACACCAGAAGAAATGGTCGGTAAGCAAGTAACATTACTTGTTAATCTTGCTCCAAGAAAGATGATGGGCATTGAATCACAAGGCATGATTCTAATGGCAGAAGATGCTGATGGAAAACTGAGATTGCTTCAACCAAACGAAGTTGTTAATCCGGGCTCAACAGTTAGTTAGTATTTTTTTGTTCGGCATACTCTTAAATTCAGGCCGCAAG
>JBBRFY010000093.1:0-15823 GCA_038241205.1 Cytophagales bacterium | reverse complement strand
ATAGGATACTTGCTGTCCTTCAAAATCACATAACTTCTCTTTCCCTTTATCTTAAGCAGAATCACTTACTTACTAAGCCTAAGCTCAGACCAGAGAACATGGAAGTAGAATTTTATACTAAACAGGAGATTGCTGTTAAATATAGAGTCAGCATTCGTACGGTTACAAACTGGATTATTGATGGATTAGAAAGTATTGAAGTTGGAGGTGTGAAGAGAATTAGCAACGATGCTCTCAAGGCTTTTGTAAATTCTAAAAAGAGTAAAAAGTTTAACTGGAAGTCAATTGCTAAATTTAATTAGGATCATTAGGCTAAAGAACTTTGTCAGTACCTTGTGAAACGCGAAATATTTTCTCAGCATATTCGATTGTCAGGTAATTTTTGCCTGCAATTGTTTTAGTTTTTTCGAAAACCCTCTTGTGAGAATTTCTGTTATCATGAATATTGATTAGAAAGTCCATACTGTAATCTTGAGAAGAATTAGTTTTTATTGAGTTTGTACACACCGAATAAACCACCCTTACTTTTCTTTGATTGTTGCCTTTCATGAATATAGCCAAGCGTGGTTCCGATTACAGTGTGTCCAGCTTGACTCATCAATTCTTTGATACCAAGTTCATCCGCCTTTTCGCCAAGGTTGGTTAGGAATGATCTTCGCCCAGTCATAAGCTCAACAAATAAACCCCTGTGCTGAATCTTAAGAATTTGCCTTTGTCCTTTCTTTGTCTTTTGGATGCAAAGGATTTCATAATGCTCATTATGTTTTTTATCAAATTGCTTTCGGTACAGTTCAAAAATGGTTACGAAAATGTGCTTCAGTTCACCATTAACCGTTTGGTCGGTAAAGTTAAGGTTGTAATTATTGCGCGCTAAGATTTCTTCTGCAATGGGATCAAGGTCAACTTTAAACTCATTTCCTGATTTACTCCTGTCTTTCACAATTTTTCCGTTACGGATGTCTGTCTTTTTTATCTCTTTGGTATCGATGGGTGCTGTCCCCTGAAGACACATGAATATTAGAATATCGAGATAACGTTTTTGGTTCTCTGAAAGGGATCCCCAGAAGTCAGACTCATAGTGGTCGAGGTTAACCACAAATTGAATTTCATCTGCTGTAAGAGTAAGTTCCCATTTTTGGGTTTTACTTAAAGGCCGTACTTCTTGCTTATGGCGACCAAGTTTGATGAATTTCTTAATTTTTTCAAGGTTGATGTTTATATCGTGCTCAACGGAGCAATACTTCAAATATTCCGTGAAATCTTTTAGTCGTTTGATCGCTGTCTCGTTCGCGAGACCTACTTCTGGTCTAAGCCCGTGCTCCGGCCTGGTTAAATGGTGGTTACGAACGTACTCGTGTTCATTGACCATATACGATAAGAAGTCATTGAAGAATTTCTGGTCGAGCAATTCGAATGAAACAATATAGTTTCGTTTCTCAATGAACTTGTTTAGCGTACCCTCTAGGTTGTTGTATCTTTTGATTGTTCCGGGATTGCGGGTAGTTTGTTCCTTTTCGGCAATAAATTCCTTCCAGTAACAAAGTGCATAATTCAAATCTTTTCGTGCATCAATTAGCGGTTTATCAAATTGCTTTTCAAGCCAGTCGACAGAAGGTTTTTCACCATACTTATCCTTGTAGGAAATTACCAAGTCCTCAACACGATCTTGGAGAGATTTTATTTTTTTTGAGTCTTCTTCATGGTGATGGTTAGTAGAGATGGCACCTTTGGAAGTGATGTTTTTCGGAAGGACTCTAACGCCTGTTGAGCGCCTGAACTTCGCTCCGTTTTTCGAATAATAAACAATCACATCGCTGTGATCTTTTCGCTTTACGAATTGGATTTGTGTGTATAGATACATTGCCACTTCAAGGTTTAACTACCTAAAGTTATGCAATTTTGCCACCAGAATGCCACCAAATTTTTATACCGTTGCCACTAAACATATAACTATCTGGTATTGAGGCATAAAAAAAGAGTCTTTTCAGACTCTCAGTGATCCCGCTGGGATTCGAACCCAGGACCCATACATTAAAAGTGTATTGCTCTACCAGCTGAGCTACAGAATCATTTCTTCTTTCAACTTTCTGACCCATCGTTGGGGCAAATCTTGTCAATTTTAAGGTATTTCCCGTAATTGAGGTCGCAAAGGTAACAGGATATAAAAAATATGCAAAGACGTGTTATAAAAAATCTCATCATTCTTTTAATTAGTTTTTTTGGCTCTTGTCAATTGGCTTCTGCTCAGGTTCTTGGCTATAGATTAAAGCAAGCCGATTCGCTCTTTCAAGCCAAGCGTTATGTTCAATCTCTTGAGCACTACCAAACTATTTTAGAGCAAAAAAAATATACCCCTTCTATGTTATTAAAGATGGCGTTCATTCACGAAGGGCTTGGACACATTGGTTCTGCTCTTTATTGTCTCAATTTGTATTATGCGCATACGCGCGATCAGGAAGTGAGTGATAAAATGGAAGAGCTTGCCGCAAAATTTAATCTTAGTGGATATGAATATTCAGATCGCAACAAAATATTTTCATTGTATCAGCAATACGCGCAGTACATTTCTTTTGCCTTCATTGCGATAGCGATTTTTTTGATGAGCGCAGTCTTATTTTTAAAACGAAAGAAAAAAAATGTTCTATTTCCCGCTTCGGTGTTGATTGTACTACTCATGGGTTTCGTGGTTCATGTAAATGTAGGTCAGTCTTTTTCTACAGGAATTATTTCTAGTAAGAATACCTTTGTTATGGCCGGCCCATCTCCAGGTGCTGATGTTATTACTGTGTTGGAAGAAGGCCATCGGTTTACAGTAATTGGAAAAAAAGATGTGTGGTTAAAAATTAAGTGGAACGGAGCGAATGCTTTTGTGAAGGATAATAACTTGCTGATGCTTTAATGCAGAGGTATTTTGCAACAAATTCACAATTTTAAATTCTATGATTGTAAAGCAGCATGCATAAGTTGAACCAGAGCAATGGGAATTTAAAAGAGCAAAAATTTTAATCTAACACCGAGATTAGTCCTTTATATTCTTTATCACTATAGGTAAGCAGGTAAAAATAAACGCCACCAGATTCACCATCAGCATACCATTTAAAATCTCGGTTGTTGCTTGAAAATACTTTTGCACCCCAGCGGTTAAAGATTTTAATATCTATAAAACGGCCAATGCAATTATCTTTTGGGAGAATGGAAACCAATTCATGTGTTTCTTCATCGAGCTTCACCATCGCGAAGAAGTCGTTTAGGTTGTCGCCATTGGGTGTTATAAAATTTGGAGGTATAAAATCCTTATCGGTTCCATCGACATCGCGTACGGTAACAGCAATTTTTAAGGTGTCTCCTTTGTCATTAAAACATTTGTCATCAAACACACGGAAGGTAAACGCGTACTCATTTTTGTAAATATTATTTTCGAATATCGAACAGTCGGGCTTCCAGACAAAAGTGGTATTGGCAATTCCATTACCTTCTGCGGGTTCAAAGTTGTAGCCCGTTGGCACTACGTTACCTATTGCTTCAATGAGTTTTATGCGCACTTTATCTTTTGCAGGATTAATATCTGCATCTGTGCCGATAAGGCTTAATGAAATTTGCTCACCAAGAAAAATGCTAACGGAGTCGCCATTGAGTGGCACGGTTTGACTTGTGCTGGTGATGTGTAAATTGGGTTTACTATTATCGGGTGGTTCAAGTTTAACGATAACATTTAAGGTATCAGCTTTATAGAAACGGCATTTGTTTGCATTGTCCATTACGATAAATTCAAATTCAAATTCGTCTTTAACGTTTAGGTTCACTTTATCGCAGGCAATGTTCCAATTAAAAGGAGAAAATACATTTCCATTTTTCTGATCGCCCGGAAAAGAGATGTTGTACGTACTCAGGTCAAAACCTTTTCCTTTCACACCTAAAATCAGAAAGTCGTTATCGCCATCTACACCAAAAACATTGAAGTTTAAAGACTCATTTACCTTTCGTGTTACATCGCCTATCAACCTTCTGTTTGCTCCGGGAAGATTCGATTCAATTATAGGATCTTGGTTGCCAGGTAATTTTACTTTCAATTTAAATGTTCTGTATGCGGGGTGAGAAAATTTGCAGAAGTCAACATCTTCTAATTGAATTTTGAATTCGAATTCTGTTTTTTTTGTGAAATCGTAAACATTGCACCGCGTGTCCCACTCGAGCCGAGCCTGATAATCTCCATTCTCATTTTTGATTTGAGTGAACGTCATCCCGACATCGGCCGGATTAAATCCATCGGTGAAAATGGCAGCTATTATTTGATCGCCATCATCATCGATCGCCACAATATCCCATACCATTTTATCGCCTTCATTCAATGTTTGCGAAACAAGAGCAGGTGATGGTGCGGTGAAGCGCACATTATTATTGGCCGGAGGTTGAATGTTGACTGTAATTTTTAAGGTATCAGAGAGCGGTAGGCTGCAGGCATCATCATAGGCAACAATTCCAATTTGAAATGGCCCTTCAACATACGGACATTGATCAAAGCAAATTTGAAAATTGACTTTGCTTCCATTTACAAGTGTTGTGCTTGTAATTTCGGGAAGTATTCCTTGAATATCTTTTTTGAAACTTAATGCAATGGCTTTAATTTTTACGTTTTCAGAAAATCCATCACCCGGTTTTGATGCGTCCGGATCGGAAACCTGAACTTCAATACAACGGTTAGCATCCACAACGGTGTTGCTAAAGGTAATATTCATATCTCCATCATAGGTGAAATTTGTTTCTGTGAGTTTTCTTCCTAAAATTTTAGGCGGCTCTGCTTGCGGGCATTTATCAACTACTAACATTTGGAAGTCGCGTATTACTTGGCCAATCCGAACACCATCTCTAAATTCTTCGCATTTCACTGCAAATACATACAGCCCTTGTTTGGTTGGGGTGGCAGTCAGAAAACCATCTATGCTTATTTTCAAATCTGGAATACCAGCAATAATATTTTTTATACTAAACGGATTGCGCCATGTCACTTCAGGATACGGCCCCGATTGCTGCACGGGCAATGCATCAAACGTATGCGTGCTCAGGGGTGTTACTAATGTGTAAACAAGTGAATCATCATCATCATCTACGCCTGCAAAATCAACATAATACGCTTTGTAGGGACAAGCATAATCGTTAAGCGGAGGAAACAAACGAGGCGATGAATTAATAAAAGGTTTTCCATCTTTAACAACAGGCGGAAACTCCAAATAAAAAGTTTGGCCAGCAGATGTTCCAAATGTATTTGGGTTCTGACTGTAAATATTCGTGATCGTATAATTGCGACAGCATCGTTGCCACGAAACGTAGTAACCACCAATGTCACCAAATTCCGTTTCGAGCATATTGATCTCAGTTGAATAAATTAATTTATCAGTTACAATCTCTCCGTTAGAACATGTCGGTTGAGTATATAACACTCTGGATTTTGAAGTGAAGGAAAGTATAATTGATCGAACAAATGAATTATTTGATTTCTTGTATATAGTAGCCCTTATGGTTGGTTCTTGTGATTCTGGTGGTTTACCATTAAACGTATTATTATTTACATCGAAATAATAAATTAAGTCTAAGCGATATCGTGTGCCGCTTAAGTGAATTAATTGAAACTCACCTCCAACAATATGCGAACCCATTACAGGTAGTGCAAATAAGCAAAGCATTATCAGTAGAATTCTCCTCATAACTTTAACCAGTTTCGAAAGATAAGGAATCGGGTGGAGGTGAAAAACACCATTATTCTGTATTTTGCGCGCTTTATGAAAAAAGGAGACGTAATCGAGAATATTGTAGTCGAAAGCATGGCTGCGGAAGGCAAGTGTATATCGCGTGTAAATGGGTTGGTGCTCTTTATAGAGGGCGCAGCGCCAGGCGATGTGGTAGATGTTTCGATCACAAAAATTAAGAGCAGTTTTTTAGAAGGAAAAGTTGTTGAGATAAAACAGCTTTCATCAAATCGTGCAACACCTTTTTGTTTGCACTTTGGCACGTGTGGTGGTTGCTCGTGGCAACATCTTCAATACAGCGTGCAGCTTACCTATAAGCAACAACAAGTAATCGATACTTTAGAACGCATTGGTGGCTTATCGCTTCCAACTATTTCAACTATTATTCCTTCGAAAAAGATTCAATACTATCGCAACAAACTTGATTATACTTTTTCCTCACATAAGTGGTTAACCTTTGAAGAGGTTGATGCTCTTCTGCCAGATCAAAGCGTTCGTGATTATAGACCCGCGTTGGGATATCATATGCCAAAGAAATTTGATCGGGTGTTTGATGTGGAGGAATGTTATTTGCAACCTGATCCATCAAACGGAATTCGATTGGCGGTGAGAGATGAAGCGCTAAAAAATGAAATTCCGTTTTTTGATTTGCGAAGGCAAATAGGATTTCTTCGAACGATTACCATTCGCACAGCAAACACGGGCGACACCATGATCATCCTTCAGGTAACGGAAGATAAAATGGAGTGGACTGAAAAAATTCTAACTCGATTAGAAAAAGATTTTCCGCAAATCACTTCATTTAATTACATCATTAATGCAAAACGTAATGACACCTTTCACGATCTTGATATTATTTGTTGGAAAGGTAATGCATACATCACGGAACAAATGCAAAAGCCAGATGGATCGGGCACGTTGCAGTTTCGCGTAGGACCGAAATCATTTTATCAAACCAATTCTGATCAGGCATTTGAGCTATATAAAGTTGCGTGGCAACTTGCGGATTTAAAAGGTGATGAATTGGTGTATGATTTATACACTGGCACAGGCACCATTGCAAATTTTGTAGCCGGCCAAGCGAAGAAGGTAATCGGATTAGAATATGTAGCCTCAGCGATTGATGATGCTAAAGTCAATTCTAAAATCAACGGCATAACCAATACTGATTTTTATGCGGGCGATATTAAAGATTTGTTGGATGATGAATTTCTTTCTGTTCACGGAAGGCCGGACACCATCATCACCGATCCACCGCGTAATGGCATGCATGAAGATGTTTGCAAGATGTTGCTGAAAGCCGAGCCTAAGGTAATTGTATATGTAAGTTGCAATCCGGCAACCCAAGCGCGCGATCTAAAAATCCTTTCGGAGAAATATGATATTGCAGCCGTTCAACCCGTTGATATGTTTCCGCATACAACGCATGTTGAGAATGTAGTGAGACTAGTTAAGAAAGTCCATAGTCCATAGTCGATAGTCTATAGCAGCAATTACCATCGACCATTGACTATTGACCATCGACTACTCTACTACCAAACACTCGTTATAAAAATTTATTTTTCATTCTTCTTGAATCCTTCGTTCAAAAAACTCAACATCGCTGTTTGAAATTTTACAGATGCGACAAAAACTACTAAGCGGAGGAGCGAGTGAACTCAGCTATGAAATCAGGGAGATTGTAAAGAAGGCTGATCAGTTGAAGAAACTTGGGCTTCCAATATCGTGGGAAAACATTGGTGACCCCATTCAGAAAAATCATAAACTCCCGCAATGGATTAAAGATGTTATCTCTGATTTAATGAAGCAGGACGATACCTATAGTTATTGTCCTTCGAAAGGTATGTTAGAAACGCGCGAGTTTTTGGCAAGCCAAACCAACGCGATGAATGGAGTGCAAATAACGGCCGATGATATTTGTTTCTTCAACGGTTTGGGTGATGCCATTTCGAAAGCGTATCAATTTCTATCGCGAACATCACGCGTAATTGGTCCTTCGCCTGCCTATTCTACACACTCTAGTGCTGAAGCGGCACACGCTGCGCACGAACCGATTACCTATAAACTCGATCCGAATAATTCATGGTATCCCGATGTGGATGACTTGTATAATAAAGTAAAATACAATCCGAATATTGTCGGCATACTCATCATCAATCCAGATAACCCAACCGGCATGGTGTATCCGATTGAAATATTAAAACGCATAGTAGCAATTGCAAAAGAGTTTAATCTCTTTTTGATTGCCGATGAGATTTATATCAACATTACCTATAATGGCGCACGAGCATATTCGCTTGCTGAAATTATAGAAGATGTTCCGGGCATCTCGATGAAAGGTATTTCAAAAGAACTTCCGTGGCCGGGCGCGCGCTGTGGTTGGATGGAATATTATAACCGTGAAAAAGATCAAGACTTTAATCGTTTTTGTCAGGCACTAGACAATGCCAAGATGATAGAAGTGTGCTCAACGAAACTTCCTCAACTCACCATTCCTAAAATTTTTGGTGATGCACGTTTTAAAGCGTATCGCGAAGAGACTAATCAAAACATTGGCAAGCGAAGTAAAATCATTGCAGATATTTTGCGCACCGTTCCTCAACTTACTTTCAATGAAACATTCGGTGCATTTTACAACACCATTATTTTTAGAGAAGGAACATTAAATGCAAAACAGAAATTAAAAATTGATAGTATAGAAATCAGAACATTAGTAGAAGGCTGGGTCGATCAACCCATTGCGCTCGATAAACGCTTTGTTTATTATTTGCTTGGCGCGAAAGGTATTTGTGTTGTGCCAATATCTTCGTTCTGTTCTGAGCTTCAAGGATTCCGTGTTACTTTATTAGAAGAGAACGAAGAGATTTTGGTCAAAACATTTACCGCCATTCGGGATGGGATTGTGGAGTATCTTTCTTAAAGACAATTCTTCCGAATCACTGCGTACAATGTTCGTAAAGGGGGCAAGTCAAATTGTCGTCTTGGACTAAAGTCCATCGGGATAGGTTTGAATAACCACGCACTTAAAAGAATTGATAATGGAGAATATATTTTACAGAAGGATTTAGAAAAAGAATCGGAGAGCTGGTGATGAAAAGTTATTAGGTAATCTGGAATGTAATGGCAAGAGAATCGTTAAAATAAATTTCGCTCTACATCAAGGAAGAATCACCCACCGCGTACATCTTTTCTTCTGCAGAGGGTTAACTAAACGACATTTAATCGTAAAATCAATTAAGTTATTCGATCTATTTTCTATTCCGATACCGGACACCTAGGATCATTATCGAACGCCATCAATTAGGAATATCCCTTTAAATTCAACGTTAAGGCATTATATTCATGTGGTATAAGCTTTGTCCACTAAGAGTCAAACCATAACCGTCATGCTCCGATATTACTTCCTTCTCTTCTTCAGAAACCTTAAGCGTCAGAAACTTTTCTCGTTCATCAACTTGCTCGGGCTTACGGTAAGTATTGCCAGCACTTTGTTGATTTACCTATATGTTCGAAATGAATTTAGCTATGATCGATTTCATAATCATGCCGAGCGCATCTATCGCGTTAATCAAACGTTCATTTGGGGAGAGGGTAGCGATCAACAATTTTCTTCTACAGGCCCGGGTGTAGCATACGCTATCAATGAAGAATTGCCCGAGGTAGAATTATTGACGAGCATTCATACACCTGGTAATTTTATTATTTCCTATACCAATAAGAAGAATGAAGTTGTCACCTTTGAAGAAGATAAAATTCTGGCAGGTGATTCGAACTTTTTTTCGATGTTCAACTTTCCATTTTTAAAGGGCGATCCGAATACTGCATTGCTACAGGCGAATACTTTGGTAATGTCAGAATCTACTGCTAAAAAATATTTTGGTGATGAAGATCCCGTAGGTAAAATGGTTCGGCTTGGCGGACTCGGTGGAGGTGCTGAACAAAAAACATATGAAGTAACAGGTGTCGTAAAAAATACTCCCGATAATTCGTACATCGAATTTGATGTGTTGCTATCGATGAACAGTTTTCCAGTTATTAAGCGAGTTTATTGGAGCTGGATATGGACGCAGCTTGAAACGTATGTTCGGTTTAGGGAGAACACAAACATTGCAAATGTAAATGCAAAACTAACAGAGATACCGCGCAAGTATGCTGAGCAAACGTTGCAGCGTATAATGAATACTACGTTTGATGATTACATTAAATCAGGAAAGAAGTGGGAGTTGTTTTTACAACCGATGACGAGTATTCACTTGCCTGATTCAATTGTATTGAATCGGCTGAATGATTCAGGTAACATTAAAATTATTTATTCACTCATTGGTGCAGGCATTTTTATTGTGTTGTTGTCGTGCATCAACTTTATGAATTTAAGCACAGCTCAGTTTACACGAAGAATAAAAGAGGCAAGCGTTCGTAAAATTTTGGGTTTGGGAAGAAGAGGATTGAGCTTGAATTACTTTATAGAGGCGCTTACTTTTTGCATCATAGCGATGATTACAGGTTTAGCACTAACGCAGATTGTGTTGCCTTTCTTTAATGTAATGACCGGAACGGCCTTAACCATTAATTTATTTCAGGATCTTAATTTAATGCTGGCATTAATTGCCCTTGTGTTATTGATGGCCATTGTGTCGAGTAGTTATCCGGCATTTTTCCTTAGCGGATTTAATCCTGTTGAGGCGATGAAAGGGAAATTAAAAAGTGGTAATGACGGAAAGTTTTTTCGCAATGGTTTGGTAGTGTTTCAATTCAGCGTATCCATTATATTGATGGTCTGCACAGCCATTGTGTTTCAACAGCTTCATTACGTATCATCAAAAGATATTGGATTCAACAAAGAAAATGTGTTGGTAATTAAACACATTGAAGGCGTAAGCGATGGAGAAGGTTTTGCGAATGCAGCGTTGAATGTTCAAGGTGTGGCGAAGAGTTCATGGTGTACATCTTTACCGCCAACGATTGGGGGTGGAGATAAGTTTTCAGCAGAAGGTATGAATGGAAAAACGTTATCACTGAACTATACCACAGCCGATGAGCGATACCTTCCTACCCTAGATATTAAATTAAAAATCGGAAGGAATTTTTCTTCCGATGCACCGGGCGATATTAATCGTGTGATCTTAAATGAAGCTGCCATACATCGGATGGGTTGGGATTTAAATGAATCTATTATTGGAAAGAAAATCGAAGTTCCAGGTGGGGAAATACGCTTTGAAGTAATTGGAGTAGTGGCCGATTTTAATTACTGGTCGCTGGCAACACCGATTGAACCCATGGCGATTTTTCATATTAAAAATAAAAATTTAAATGCAGGGGATAAACAATTTGTAGCCTTGAGCATTACACAACAAAGCAGTGAATCGTGGGAAACTACTTTTTCACAGCTTACAAAATTATGGAAACAACATGCTGGTGATTCTCCTTTTCAATATGAATTTGTTGATCAGGCATTCGCGGAAACATTTAAAACACACGCTCAGTTTGGAAAAGGCTTAACGGTGTTGGCAAGTCTTGCAATTTTAATAGCGTGTTTAGGATTGTTGGGTATGATTATTTATTCGCTTGAACAACGATCAAAAGAAATTGGTATTCGAAAAGTTTCAGGTGCATCCGTTTGGAATATCGTCACGTTGATTTCGAAGGGATATACAAAACTAATTGTCATTGCTTTTTTAATTGGAGCACCATTTTCGTACTGGCTTATGCAACTATGGCTGGAAGATTTTGCGTATCGCATTACACCTTCGTGGTGGATGTTTATTCTGGTAGGTATTGCTACCTTATTGATGGCCATTATGATCACAAGTTATCATTCAATCAAAGCAGCATTAACCAATCCGGTTGATGTGTTGAAGGATGAATAAGAATGTACAATTTTCGATTTACGATGTGCGATTTAAAATTGCACATCGTAAATCGTCCCTCCCACGCTAGCGCAAGGGTCTCCCTTGTGCTCTTGCAGAAGAAAAGCGTCTCGCTTATCTTCATATTTCAGTTGTCAGAATCATGAGTAGAAAATACAAAATCAGAGATCAGGAGAAATTATACTTCGTCATTTTTACCGTTATCGATTGGATTGACGTCTTCATCCGAGATGAGTATCGGAATATTCTGATGGATAGTATCCGATGTTGCCAGCAAAACAAGGGACTGGAAGTGTATTCCTACTGCATCATGACCAGTCATGTTCATTTAATTATTGCAACAGCAGGCATTCATAAATTAGAGGACATCATCCGTGATGTAAAAAGCTTTACATCACGTCATATCAGAAAAGCGTTGGAGAATATGAATCACGTTCATGAAAGTCGAAGAGAGTGGATGTTGAAGCGCATGTATTACGCTGGCCAACGCAATTGTAACAATAATGATTTTCAATTCTGGCAGCAGCATAGTCACCCCATTGCACTTAACACAAATGAAATGATAGAACAGCGATTGGAATACATTCACCTTAATCCGGTAGCATCTGGCTTTGTGGATTTGCCAGAAGCATGGCTTTATAGTAGTGCGAGAGATTACGCAGGGATTGCTAAAGGATATATTGACTTAATTTATATTTAATGCGCGTACGTTCAGCGGGACGCTAGAAAACGGTAGGTACAAGCGAGACGCTTGCACCAGTACGGATGAATAAAGATGTACGATTTTCTATTTACGAAGTACGATTTAAAAATTGTACATCGTAAATCGTCCCTCGTAAATTGCTTAAAAACTAACACTCGTTTTCTGACATTTATAAATTTTTTCTGACATTAACTTGAATTACATCTTTTAATTCTTGAGACTTGTACTCGAACAAAATTAAATGCTGAACACAACTCAAATAGCACAACACTTAACGATCTCCTACCGGACGATCGCTATCGTTACTGTGCTACTTATGGTCGTGATTATACTTAAACCCGTGGGGGCGACAGTGATTTAGCAACAACATAAAAAATTCACGAACCGTCCCGCCCTCAAGCGGGACGGTTTTGTTTTATAAGGGCTTAAGCAAACTAACAATTGTTATATGTATTACAGTAAAGACACCATTTTATTTTTGAACGGTAAGTTCATTAAGGCAATGGATGCGCACGTAGATTTATTCAGCCAAACACTTCACTATGGCTATGGTGCTTTCGAAGGTATACGCGCATACCAGACCATGAATGGTGTTAAAATTTTTAAAGCTAATGAGCATTTCGAACGCTTGAAAAAAAGCTGTGCATTGGTAGGTATTCCGTTCGATTACGAAACAGAAGAACTCGTGCAGATAGCGTATCAACTTCTCGAGAAAAATAATTTATCAGATTCGTACATCCGCCCGTTAGTGTATTTCGGATCGAACATGACCTTGACTCAACCGAGCGAAGTATACTTAATGCTTTGCGCGTGGGAGTGGGATAAGTATCATGGAAATAAATTATTGAAAGTAGGTCTTTCATCTTACCAACGTCCGAATCCAAATTCGTTGAAGATAGAAGCAAAAGTTACCGGGCATTATGTGAACTCAATTCTGGCAACAAGCGAAGCAAAAGTTCGCGGATACGATGAAGCGTTAATGTTAGATATGAATGGCAACGTTGCTGAAGCGCCCGGTGCGAATTTCTTTTTAGAAAAAAACGGAGTGCTTTATACACCACCACTAGGTCATATCCTGCCAGGTATTACACGTCAGGCAGTAATTAACATTTGCCAAGAGATGGATATTCCGGTAAAAGAAAAAATCATTAAACAAGAAGATTTAGAAGGTGCTGACAGTGCATTCTTATGTGGAACGGCTGCAGAAATTGCAGGCATTGAATCAATCGATGCGAAGCCGATGCAGAAAGAATGGTTCGATAGCTTAGGTGCTACAGTGCAAGAAGCGTACAAGTGCCAAGTACTGGAAAAGTCTTTTAGCTATGTCATCATCTAACAACCAGATGCTCGAGGACGTGGAGCAGTTGCAAATTGCTTCACCTCTCCTCGGTTAATAGTAAAGCTCAAAGCCGAAAGCATAAAGCTTTAAGCCGTCAGCTTTCAACTTTGAGCTTTATGCTTTCAATTTTTCACACACTCACACAGAGAGCCATATTTTTTAAACTAGTATAAGAGACCAAAGCATTCATGACTAAAGAATCTCAAATAAAAGCAGACACTACTCCCTCTCCTGACGGAAACAAACTCCGCTTCCCTTCTCCTTTAGGAGAAGGTGGCCGAAGGCCGGATGAGGTGAGGGCCGGGGTGAGGCTTGAACTAAACAAATACAGCAGAACAGTAACACAAGATCCAACGCTTCCTGCCGCGCAGGCTATGTTGTATGGAATTGGTTTGACAGAAGAAGATTTAAAGAAAGCACAAGTAGGTGTTGTCAGCACGGGTTACGATGGCAACACGTGCAACATGCACTTGAATGATCTAGCCAAAGAAGTAAAGACTGCTGTTTGGAGTAATGATTTAGTCGGATTGATTTTTCATACCATTGGGGTAAGTGATGGTATTAGCAATGGAACAGAAGGTATGCGCTACTCATTGGTGAGTCGCGAGATTATTGCTGATTCGATTGAAGCCGTTTGTGGCGCACAATATTATGATGGATTGATTGCAGTAGTAGGCTGCGATAAAAATATGCCGGGTTCATTAATCGCGATGGGAAGATTGAATCGTCCTGCGATTATGGTGTATGGTGGAACGATTGCCGGTGGACATTGGAAAGGACAAGAGCTCAATATCATTTCAGCCTTTGAAGCGCTGGGTCAGAAAATGGCGGGCAACATTACGCCTGAAGATTTTAAAGGCATCGTACAAAATTCTTGTCCGGGTGCAGGTGCTTGTGGAGGCATGTACACTGCAAACACAATGGCATCGGCAATCGAAGCATTGGGAATGTCATTACCGTATTCAGCATCAAACCCTGCGTTGAGCAAAGAGAAATCAGAAGAATGTATTGAAGCAGGGAAGGCAATAAAAGTTTTGTTAGAGCGTGACTTAAAGCCGCATGACATCATGACGAAGAAAGCATTTGAGAATGCAATCACCGTTGTGATGGTGTTAGGTGGATCAACCAATGCTGTGCTTCATTTAATCGCGATGGCAAAGTCGGTGGGTGTTGACGTAACGCAAGAAGATTTTCAACGCATCTCGGATAAAACTCCGTTGATTGCTGATTTAAAACCAAGTGGAAAATATTTGATGGAGGCGCTTCATAAAATTGGAGGTGTTCCATCGGTAATGAAATATTTATTGGAGAAAGGATTTATTCACGGTGACTGTATAACCGTTACCGGAAAAACAATAAAAGAAAATTTAGAAGAAGCAAAGTCACTCGACTTTACTACTCAGGATGTTATTCATCCCTTGGAAAAACCAATCAAAGCAACAGGTCACCTGCAAATCCTTTATGGAAATCTGGCAGAGAAAGGATCAGTAGCAAAGATCACAGGAAAAGAAGGAGAGAAGTTTAATGGCCCCGCTCGCACATTTAATAGTGAGTTTGATTTGAACGCGGGAATATCGGAAGGTAAAGTGAAAGCTGGTGATGTTGTCGTCATTCGAAACGTAGGCCCTAAGGGCGCACCCGGTATGCCGGAAATGTTAAAGCCTACATCGGCTATCATGGGTGCTGGTTTAGGTAAGAGTGTCGCGTTGATTACGGACGGAAGATTTTCCGGAGGTTCTCACGGTTTTGTGATTGGCCACATTACACCTGAAGCATTCGATGGTGGACTGATTGGTTTAGTGGAAGATAATGATCCGATTGAAATAGACGTTCGGGGTCGTACTATAAACCTAATGGTGGATGCTGCAACCCTGGCTAGACGTAAAGCAGCATGGGTACAACCGGAGTTGCGAGTGAAAAGTGGAGTTCTGTTGAAGTATGCAAAACAAGTAAAAACAGCAGCTGATGGATGCGTTACTGACGAAAACTAAAACTGCGGCAGCGGCCAGTTCCAAAAAGGAAACATCGCCCGCCAAAATGATTTCAGGTTCTGAAACATTATTACAATGCCTTGTGGCAGAGAATGTAAATACATTGTTTGGTTATCCAGGTGGTGCCATCATGCCCGTGTATGATGCGCTCTATGGTTATGCCGATAAGCTCACTCATA
>JBBRFY010000092.1:0-16067 GCA_038241205.1 Cytophagales bacterium | reverse complement strand
TGCTCGGCATATTAACCCAGGCACGCGACCCTGAAAATAATTTTTTTCCCTGAGATAATTGAAAATTATTTTGATTTGAAAGTGTTACTGCATCATCCTGATCATAATAGGCCAGAAAACGTAACTGATCTTCTGTCCATGTTAACGCTTCATCAGGATTTTGTTTATTAATTTCCGCTGTAGCTACTGATACCCAATTTTCTCTTTTGGATGATGGAAAAGAATCCTGTAATAACGCATGAATGGATTTTTCGGGCATGGCATCAAATTCAACTCAATTTTAATCAAGTTTTCCTCAATCGTTTGTTTTGTAGGGTAGAATTAAAAAAATTTTAATAAGAATAAAAATGTTTTTTAATGATCTTCAGTGCATTAAGGTATTTGACTGAGCCGGTTTGCCCTTCTAATGTACGCTATATCTGTGCAAATTTTTCCTGAAAAATCAAAGTTAAATCCTATTGTTTTGTTGACCTCTTTTTTTACATCTTTGTCTCCCTTTCCCCAAATGGGGATTAAACCCAAACAATTAGGAGCTCAATGGAAGTTAGCTGTAGCACAGTGTGGAATGACTGTCTCGAAGTAATTCGTGAGAATGTTGGAGACGAGAATTTTAATACATGGTTTAAACCAATTAGTCCACTTCGTGTGGATGGAGATGTGCTTACCGTTCAGGTTCCCTCTCAATTTTTTTACGAGTGGCTGGAAGATAATTATGTTCCGGTTTTAAAGAAGGCAATTCATACTGTTTTGGGGCCAACGGGGCGATTAGAGTATTCGGTTGTGGTAGATAGCGGCAATCAGCAATCCCCATCGGTATCGGTAAATTATCCAGCCAACGGTTCGGGCAACAGGCGCAGCGCGATTAATGGCAATGCGTTTGGATCTGATGATTATTCACCATTTTCTGTAAAGGCACTTAATCCGCTTACCGTTAATTCAAGATTAAACGCATCGTACACATTCGATAATTTTGTTGAAGGCGATTGTAATCGCTTGGCACGTTCAGCCGGTGTGGCTGTGGCGAAAAAGCCTGGCCTTACTTCGTTTAATCCGTTGATGTTATATGGAGGAGTTGGTGTTGGAAAAACACATTTGGTACAAGCCATAGGGAATGAGATTCGAAACAACATGCCCAACAAGGTAGTGTTGTATGTCGATCAAAATGATTTTACAAATCAATTTCTAAATGCACTTCAAAATCATAAAATTCAGGACTTTCAGAATTTTTATTTACAAGTTGATTTATTGATTCTGGATGATGTGCAATTTTTGGCGGGTCGTGAGAAAACTCAGGAGATGTTTTTCCATATATTCAATCAGCTTCATCAAACCGGCAAGCAGGTAATCATGACGAGTGATTGTCCACCGCGTGATATGAAAGGATTTCAGGAACGATTGCTTTCGCGATTTAAATGGGGACTAACCGCTGATTTACAAGAACCTGATTTTGAAACTAAGCTTGCCATTATTAATAGAAAAATGTTGGCGGATGGAATTAAAATTCCAACAGAAGTTTCTGAATATCTTGCCTACAGTGTGGATACAAACCTTCGTGATATGGAAGGTGTTTTGAACTCGCTGATTTTCCATGCTACCTTATTAAAGAAAGAAATTGATTTAGAACTCGCGAAGGAAGTTCTTAAAAATATCATCAAAGAAATTCAATCGGATGTAAGCGTTGACTTCATTCAAAAAACAGTTTCAGAATACTTTAAGATTAATCTGGAACAGATGAAAGGTAAAGTGAAGAAACGTGAGATTGTTATTCCGCGTCAGGTTGCAATGTATTTTTGCAAGCGCTACACGCAACTTACCTTGGCGTTAATAGGTAATAATTTTGGTGGCCGCGATCATAGCACTGTTATCCACGCGCTTGAATCTGTTGAAGACATGATGAAGACTGATCCAAACTTCAAAGCCTCTGTTGAAGAGTTAGGGAAGAAGTTGAAGTTGAGAGTGAGTTGATTCGAGTTCAACGTTCAACGTTCAAGGTTCGAAGTTACCGACTGTACTAGCTCAATCTCTAACCTCGCGCAACCGTCCGCTTGTGTGTTTACCATTTTCAGCATCCGCTGGTGTTTAGTTATTTTAAACAAGCGGACGCTTGAACGAGTAGCTGCACAAGCGGACGCTTGCGCAAGAGTAACTTTGAACTTGGAACCTTGAACATTACCGAATAACAAACGGAATTTCCACGCGTTGTTTTGAACTGTTGAAGCCCAATAAATATCCACGTCCTTTAAATTTCTCAAAGAACTCAACGACCTCTTCTGGTTTCTTTACGCGAACGCGATTGATTTCATAGATGGTAAAGTTTTCGGGTATGCCGATTTGCTTCAGTGGACTCTTGTCGTCAATCTTAAATACCTTTACACCATATTGCGTTGATTCGAGTTGTACGCCAAGGCTGGTAGCATTTTTTATTTCTCTTTTAATTAAATCTGCCGATCCGTTTTGGCTCACCAGCGTAAGCGTTGTGCTTTGCGGTTTACCATCGCGCAAGTAGGCAATAGTAATTTTATCTCCCGGATAATGATAACTCAATTCTTCTTCAAATTCACTTTGAGTGTTGATGTCGCTGCCATTGAGTTTAACAATGATATCGCCAAGTTTTAAACCCGATTGCATTGCAGGCCCTTCACGTTCCAGCTGCTCAATCAATACACCATTATAATTTTTTACGTTGGTATTAAGATCATATTTCTTAGCGTTTTCATAATTATATTCCACTACACTTCCTCCCAATAATGCTTTTTGTACGATGCCGTATTTTACAATATCATCAAAAACTTTTCGGGCAATATCAACAGGTATTGCAAATGCATAACCCGTGTACGAACCGGTGCGCGATAAAATTGCTGAGTTGATACCCACCAACTCTCCACTTTTATTTACCAATGCTCCACCAGAATTTCCCGGGTTAATGGCCGCATCGGTTTGAATGAATGACTCAATTGGAAATTTATCTTCGAGTATTCCTATTCTTCTGCCTTTTGCGCTAACAATACCTGCCGTAACCGTTGATGAGAGCGAGAACGGATTTCCTACAGCAACAACCCATTCGCCCACTTGTAAATTTTTAGAACTACCAATGGCGATTGCCGGTAAATTGATTTCATTTATTTTTAGCACTGCCAAATCTGTTGATGGGTCTGTGCCAATCAAATCGGCTGTGTAATTGCGTTTGTTGTACATTACTTCCAATCGCTCTGCTGATTCTACCACGTGATTATTGGTGATGATATATCCATCGGAAGAAAAAATTACACCCGATCCACTGCTTACCTGTGTTTGTATACTGCTTCCGTTGCCACCAAAAAACCAATCAAGTGAATTGTATGCAATACCTTTTGATATGCTGTTGATGTAAACGACACTTGGAATTGTTTTGGTAGCTGCTTCTGAGAAATCAACGGGCGCGAGTGCTGAAGATGATGAATGAGATGATAAAGAAATATTCCCGGAATTAAATGAAGCGGAATCTAAAGCGACTGTATTAAACCGGAGTGCGTTAGATTCAGTGTTTGGTTTGGTAAAGAACTGAAACGTATACGCTCCGGCTAATCCTCCTAAAAATCCGAACACGGCTATTTTTATGATATTTTTCATGCTAAAGTGATATTGAATTAAGTACTTATCTGGACTCAACTTTGTTTGAACGAAATAAATTCATGCGTTGATACAATTGCAGACGAAATAATTATTTTGATTGAGATTATACAATAATATCACGAAAAAATTATGAAAAATTGAGATGTCGTTATTCGGTAACCTTATCTAAAATTTTTAATCCCATATTCGTCTAATGCTTATCTTTCCGCCATGGGAATCCGTTCTTTTTTAGCGAAGCCTTTTGCGTCTTACATTGATGCGGAAACGAAGAAGTGGTCGCTTGAGCCTTTTCGTTCGCAGCAGGAAGTTTTTAAAAACCTCATTGAACAAGCCAAAGATACTGCCTTTGGTCGTGACCATCATTTTTCTTCTATTAAGAATTATGAAGATTTCAAAAAGCATGTTCCTGTTCGCGACTACGAAGCATTGAAACCATACATCGAACGGGTAGTGCAAGGTGAGGAAAATATTTTATGGAAAGGTAAGCCAGCATATTTTGCAAAGACCTCGGGCACCACATCGGGCACTAAATATATCCCCATTACAAAAGAGTCGATACCCAATCACATTAACAGTGCTCGCAATGCGATATTAAGTTATGTGCATGAAACAGGCAATGCATCTTTTTTAGATGGCGGTTTAATTTTTCTTTCGGGTAGCCCTGCGCTTGATGTTAAGGCTGGAATAAAAACAGGTCGCCTTTCTGGAATTGTAAACCATCATGTGCCCGGTTATTTGCGAACGAATCAAAAACCAACTTATGAAACCAATTGTATTGAAGATTGGGAAGCGAAGCTTGATAAAATAATTGATGAAACCATTGAATCGGATATGACATTGATCTCGGGTATTCCACCTTGGGCTCAAATGTATTTCGATAGGATACAAGCGCGAACAGGGAAAAAGATTAAAGATGTGTTTCCAAACTTCTCCATGTTTGTGTACGGTGGTGTAAACTTTGAACCCTATCGCGCCAAGCTGTTTGAATCTATCGGTAAGGAAATAGATTCCGTTGAAACCTATCCGGCATCAGAAGGTTTCATTGCTTATCAGGATTCTCAAAGAGAATCGGGATTGTTACTGTTGTTGAATAGTGGAATTTTTTTCGAATTCATTCCAACAGACGAATACTTTAATGAAAATCCCACACGATTAAACATTGAAGAAGTAGAGCTTGCTAAAAATTATGCGCTTGTTATTAATAGTAACGCAGGCTTATGGGGATATTCGATTGGTGATACAGTAAAGTTTGTTTCAAAAAATCCGTATCGATTAGTCGTTACCGGGAGAATAAAACATTTTATTTCTGCATTTGGTGAACATGTTATAGGCGAGGAGGTAGAGAAGGCAATGAAACTCACGATGCAGAAATTTCCAGAAGTTGAATTAGCAGAGTTTACCGTGGCACCTAATGTAGCGCCAACGGAAGGTATGCCACACCATGAGTGGTTAGTTGAGTTTTCGAAATTACCGAATGATACAAACGCTTTTTCGTTGCAGCTCGATAACCAAATGCGGCAAAGTAATGTTTACTACGATGATCTAATTACGGGCAATATTTTGCGCACATTGAAAATTACGGCTTTAAAGAAAAATGCCTTCATCGAATACATGAAATCACAAGGAAAATTAGGCGGACAGAACAAAGTGCCACGGCTATCGAACGATAGAAAGATTGCGGATGAATTGATTAAATTTGTAGGATGATTACCATCGAACAACAAAAGGTTATACTGGATAAGCTTTCACCTTATCAACCGAAGAAGGTAGGTGTCTTTGGTTCGTATGCGCGAGGAGAAAACAATAAGTATAGTGATTTGGATCTGCTTGTGGAATTTGGAGTGAGAATAAACCTGCTGGATTTGATTGGATTAGAACAAGATCTTTCTGAAATTCTTGGAGTGAAGGTTGACTTAGTAACCGTTGGTGGATTAAGTCCTTATGTAAAGCCGTATGTAGAGAAGGATTTAAAATCATTGTTGTGAGCATTTTTATGAAAAGCGAGAAAGTTTACCTTACTCATATTCGAGATTCTATAGAATCCATCTTGAGCTATACTAAAAATTTCTCCGATCAGGATTTTTACAACAATCCCATGGTGAACGATGCAGTAATCAGAAATCTTGAAATTATTGGCGAAGCAACGAAAAGGATTTCTCAGGAGTTTAGAAGCACATACCCAACTGTTCCGTGGGTAAAAATGGCAGGAATGAGAGATAAGCTAATTCACGATTACATTCGTGTTGAATTGCAAACTGTGTGGGATGTTGTAGATAAAGTACTGCCTGATCTTAAGATTGAAATCAATACGATTATAAATAAACTACCTTAGTCTTAATGAAGTCTATCGCCATTCTCGGCTCCACCGGCTCAATAGGCACACAAGCGCTTGATGTAATACAAGCACATCCGGAAAAATTTGAGGTAGAGGTTTTAACAGCTCAAAACAATGCTTCTCTTTTAGTAGAGCAAGCAAAAAAGTTTAAGCCCAATGCTGTTGTTATTGTAAACGATGATCATTATCAGTTTGTGAAAGATCAACTCGCATCTGAAGATATAAAAGTATATGCAGGCGAAAATGCATTGGCATCTGTTGTGCAGATGGATACAATTGATTTAGTGCTTACCGCCCTCGTTGGATATTCAGGATTGAAACCAACACTTAAAGCAATTGAAGCAGGAAAAAATATCGCGTTAGCAAATAAAGAAACATTAGTTGTTGCGGGTGAACTTGTAACACGATTAGCAAAAGAAAAAGGCGTAAACATTTATCCTGTTGATTCAGAACATTCAGCAATCTTTCAATGCCTCGTTGGCGAGTTTCATAACAAGATTGAAAAAATAATTCTCACGGCCTCGGGTGGTCCGTTTCGTGGTAAAAATAGAGATGAATTAAAATCGGTTACAAAAGCGCAAGCGCTCAAACATCCCAACTGGACAATGGGCGCAAAGGTAACAATCGATTCAGCTTCGTTAATGAACAAGGGTCTTGAAGTAATTGAAGCAAAGTGGTTGTTTGGATTATCAGCCGATCAAATTGATGTGATTGTTCATCCACAATCCATCGTTCATTCACTCGTTCAATTTGAAGATGGTTCCCTAAAAGCGCAAATGGGACTTCCGGATATGAAATTACCTATACAATTTGCAATGAGTTACCCAGATCGCTTCAAATCAAACTTCCCCCGCTTTGATTTCGTCAATTACCCAGCGCTCACTTTCGAAAAGCCGGATACAGAAACTTTTCGTAATCTTGCGCTCGCTTTTGAGGCGCTAAAGCGAGGAGGAAATATGTGCTGTGTGCTTAATGCCGCCAATGAAGTGGCAGTTGCCGAGTTTTTGAATGATAGAGTAGGTTTTTTAGAAATGTCGGAAATTGTGGAACGATGTATCGATAAAATATCTTTTATAAAAAATCCGTCATACGAAGATTACGTATCTACCGATACAGAAACACGTATTATGGCGAATGCGTTAGTGAAGGGCTGATTTCATTAGGGGATCGACAACAACTAACAACTATAACCGAAGAATAAACAACTGATATAAAAAGTAATGGAAGGATTTGTTATGACTGCTCAGATTTTGCTGAGCCTCTCGTTTTTAGTGGCGGTGCATGAGCTGGGCCATTTGTTAGCTGCCAAATATTTCGGTATGCGGGTAGAACAATTTTCAATTGGATTTCCACCCAAAATATGGTCATTTAAAAAAGGTGAAACAGAATATGCTATTAGCGCGATTCCGCTAGGAGGGTATGTAAAAATTTCAGGAATGATTGATGAATCCATGGACACCGAAGCCATGAAACAAGAACCTCAGCCGTGGGAGTTTCGATCTAAACCAGCATGGCAGCGAATGATTGTAATGCTTGGCGGAATTATAGTAAATGTTGTGATTGGTATTTTAATTTTTGTGTCGCTCACATTTATTGTTGGTGATGAATACCTTCCCTTAAAAGAAGTGAATGAGAACGGTGGTATTTATGCTTTGGAAGAAGCTCAGAAAATTGGATTAAAAACCGGTGACCAAATTATTAAAGTTAATGGAGAGAGCTTTGACGATTTTCAACAAGTAACTAAGCCCGATGCGCTGCTCACATCCAATGCATATTACACTGTGCTTCGTGATGGTAATGAACTCACGTTGCCGATTCCAACAAACATGATTGAGTTATTTAACTCTAAGGCTGCAGCTGCTAGTTTTATTTCGCCACGCTTTCCCGCGATTGTTGGAGAAATAAGTGAGAACAGTATTGCAGCCCGAGTGGGTTTAAAAATAGACGATGAGTTTATCCAAATCAATGGCACTCCAGTAAAATATCAGGACGAGGTAATTGATGTAATAAAGTCTGCCAGAAAAAATGACTCCATTTCATTTCAAGTTAAAAGAGGAAGTCAGATTCTTTCGTTTATTGAGCCCTTTAAAACAGATAGCATTATCGGCTTTAGACCGAAAGATTTGGATAAGAGCAAATTTGCGTCTATAAATTATGGCATAGGCGAATCGTTTGTGGTTGGAACCAAGAGAGCGTTCAACGTAGTATTTGTTCAGATAAAAGCGTTCAAAAAAATATTCAAAGGCGAACTATCATTGCGGAAATCAATTTCAAGTCCGATCGGTATTGCAAGAGCGTATGGTGGCACTTGGGATTGGTATCGGTTCTGGAGCATCACCGGATTTCTTTCCATGGTACTTGCGTTTATGAACTTATTACCTATCCCTGCTTTAGATGGCGGCCACGTTGTATTTCTTACCTATGAAATGATTTCACGAAGGAAACCTTCTGATAAATTTTTAGAGAATGCTCAAAAAGTGGGCATGGTGCTGTTATTAATTTTGATGGTGTTTGCCTTTGGTAATGATATTGTCAAACTCTTTCAACCTGGTTAGGCAAGTAAGCTATAGGTAATGCTAAAAAATTAAAAGGTTTGCCACTGTTTAAGTGGCAAACCTTTTTTGTTGTCGTGGTTGGGGTGTGATCCAAGCAAGAAAATTTGTTAATTTTTATATAATTCAATTTTCAATACTATGGATATTCAAGCGGAAAAATTAGCACTTATCGAATGGTTGGAAGGAGTTAATGATAGTGAGATTATCCGTCAGGTTAGGGCGTTAAGAAAATTCACTGCCAAAATACTTGTTAAACAACTTAGCCAAGCTGAGAAAGATGCGATCGATGAAGGGCTACAATCCTTAAAAGACGGAAATTATAAATCAAATGAAGAAGTAAAAGATTTTACAAGAAAGAAGTATCCTCATCTCGTCAAATAGTTGCTTAGCATAAATTATTGGTTCTGCCCTAATTTTTGTGGATAAAATTTAAATGGCCGTGAAATAGCCATGCAGTGTCTGCACCCAAAAAACATGATAATAAGTTTGGCGTATTCCATGAGTCCATCAAAAAAACAATTATTAACTCATGAAAGTAAAGTACATCCAAGCTCTTTAGAAAATATATATTCATTATTTTTTTGAATATGACCGTACCAACAGATGCTAAGTTCCGTAGGAACGAAACTTATGGTAGTACAATGAATTAAACGACACCGCCTAGTCCTGTAAGGACGGCTATTATTATTGCATCAATCATAAAATTCAAAAACGTATTTATCTTCAAAAGGGATTTCAAATTTCTTCAGAAGATCCAGATACTCTTCTTTAAAGGTGTGATTTTTATGATGCTCTTCTTGCTTGGTGATGTATTGTATTACGGCATCGCGCTGTGAGCGTGAATATGAAAATGCACCGTAACCTTCTTGCCAGCTGAATTTCGCTTTTATAAATTTGTTACCGTTAATCCATTGGAAGATGTTGCCTTTACCATACGCATCTGGTCTGATACTGCCATTGTAACCGGTCATTCAAAAAGATATAAACATGGTCTATCCAACCGTAACGAAAATGAACCATCATTCTATAACATGCCTGACATATACCGATGCAAGTCATTGCAAACATTCTTGGTAATTATATTCACTTTGCTCTTAACAGCAAATAAACAATGTGTGTTTAGTTGAGAATAGGTGTTAGCCATAAATTAGATGGTTTTATTATTGGCTATTTTGATTTTATAAATATGGCCAATTATGTCTACTAGTTCATCCCTACGGGATTTAAAATTCTTAATCTTTTTTCTACCATAAGCACATCCCTACGGGATTATGAATCTGCCATCTAGGCGCAGGTACTAAATCAAAAAAATTGTAAGTTTCCAATCTTCAATATTCAACCCGTAGATTCTTATTTTTTTATCTTTCCACAAAAATTAGGGTAGAACCAAATTATTAGAACGTTGTATTCACAATTCATGAAAATTATTTGGTATCCTCAAGCTCTAATAGATTATAATCAAAATATCCGCTCTACTCCGGCTTGGAAATTTCAAATTCTACTCTTCGGTTTAACGTTCTATCTTCATCGTTCTCTTCTTGAACGATGGGCTTTGAACTTCCGTAGCCGTGTGCATCAATTCGATCGCCCTCAATTTTAAATTGATAAATAAGATAGGCTTTAATAGCATCTGCGCGTGCTTGCGATAGTCGAAGATTTGCTTCTTCTTTTCCTTGTGAATCTGTGTGCCCGGAAATATTCAGTTTGAATCTTGGATGATCGATCATAAAGTTGGCAAGCTTGTCTAAATCCTGATGCATGGAAGGTAATATGTCAGCCTTTCCATTTTGAAACTCAAGCGACTTAAAAGCAATTTTACTTTCAATAGGATCCGTTTCCCGATTCATTTCCATATCACCATCCATAAAGAATAATTCTTCTATTCGAAAAAAGTCATCGCCCTGAATGATGAGCAAATAGTTGCGTTTGTTAATGAGTGTAAAATCAAATGATCCATCTTCGCGCAAAAATTTTGGCGATACTTCTACGCCTTTATCAAGATCAATGATGGAAACAATACCTCGAAGTGGTTTTTTAGTTTCAGAATTAATCAGCGAACCCTTCAATCTCGCAACGGCTAATGGTTGCGCTTCCATTGGCACAGGAAAGGAAAATAAATCGAGATTATTAATATCATCTTCAGAAGAACGTGCATAATACAACTGCCCGGATTCTGAATCGATGGTAAAGTAATTTTCGCTTCCAGGGCCATTTACCAATGGGCCAATATTTTTTGGTTCGCCCCAACCCTTACCTGTTTTATACGATTTGTAAATATCAAAATCACCAAAGTTCAAAGGCTGTCCGTTGGAGCTAAAATAAAGTACGTTATGCTTATGATGGAAAAACGGGCTCACTTCAAAACCACGCGTGTTTACAATAGGCCCAAGGTTTAATGCCTGCTGCCAATTTCCAGTTTTATCTTTTACGGAATAATAAATATCAGAATATCCAAAACCGCCAATGCGATCAGAAGCAAAAAATAAAGTATCTCCTGAATGTGATAATGATGGTTGTGAATCCCATGAAATGGTATTGATATTTGCACCGAGATTTTTTACATCGCCCCAAGTGCTATCGCTTTTTTGAACAGCAGAAAAAATATCACAGTTACCTTTTGAGTCGGGCGAGTTGCATCGCGCAAAGTATAAGTATTTGCCATCCTTACTTAGACAAGCAGAGCCTTCGTTGTAAGGCGTGTTAATGTTTTTAAATTCTTCTGGCCATCCCCAATTTCCATCGACTCGCATTGAATAAAACAAATCTTCATTGTATGTTTTGTTCATCGGGTCAGCATGTTTGTTTCGCTTGGAGGTAAACAACAACATATCATCTACATTACCAATGGTTGGTCCATAATCTGCTTTATCAGAATTTATACCTTGCCCCATATTCAACAACACACCTTGAGGCGGCTGCAGTGTATCAATCTCTTTACGATACGCCACAAGCTCGTAATATTGTTTCAGTGGAACGTAAAGATCTTTTTGGTTTTTTGTGAGCGTATCGTATTCGCTTTGAATTTTTTTGTTGGCAGAAGGTAATGAGTAGTGTTTGAGCAAAAGTTTGTAGAGTAAGATTGCTTCACCAGATGGCCCAACTTTTTCTGATACTTTTGCTAAATCCCAAATCAATTTTATATCGGTAGAAAAATTAGCGATACCAAAGTTGGAAACATATTCCTTAAGCAAGGCGTAGTGTTCTTCATAGGCGCCTGCCGCCTCAAGCGATTTGATTCTGCTCAACTTATTAACATCCTTATAATACCGAGTGGTATTGATGTTGGGGAAATTAAAAATGTCAGATTGGCCGTAGCTTGTCAGACTATCGTTTAGCTGCACCACTCCGCCTTTTTTGAAGTTATTCTTTTGCCGTTGGGCTTTAAGCGGAGCGTGAACCGACAGCCAAAAGGCTGCAACCAAGATTAAAAAATAGGTTTTCACTGAACCTTTGTTTGGTAAAAAATCACGCGAACCCGATAAAGTTGACACAATTTTGCTTCTTTTACAACTCTCTTGGCACTACTATTGTCTTTTACGCACGCTTGTTAAAACTTTAACTCCTGGTGCGGGTTCCGTGCCAGTTTGACACAACTAAAAACATGTTCAAAACTTTGCCCATACAACTTGTTCAGGAAGATTCAGATGACTTGATTCAATTGATTAATCCGGAGCAAGATTCTGATATAAAACCGGAAGATTTACCTGCTGAACTTTCCATACTTCCCATCAAAAATACGGTGCTGTTTCCGGGCGTAGTCATACCGATCACGGTGGGCAGACAGAAGTCTATTAAGTTGGTGAAGAAGGCGTATCAAGGTAATCGCATCATTGGTGTAATTGCTCAGAAAAATTCGCAAGCCGAAGAACCTACTACCGATGATTTGTACATGACCGGAACGGTGGCGCGCATTATTAAGATGTTGGTGTTGCCTGATGGAAATACAACCATTATCATTCAAGGTAAAAATCGGTTTACGGTAAAAGAATTTGTGCAAGAAGAACCGTATCTCACGGCACACATTGAATTACAACCGGAGCCGATCATCAATGCGAATGGCAAAGAAGCAAAAGCGTTGGTGCAATCTTTAAAAGATGCCGCAACAAAAGTTTTACGACTCAATCCTGAAATTCCGCAAGAAGCACAAACGGCACTAGATAATATTTCGAGCATGTCGTTTCTCGTGCATTTTCTTTCTTCGAATTTAAATGTCGATGTATCGGATAAACAAAAGATTCTAGAGACGCAGAATATAATTGATCGCAGCACATTGCTTTTGCAATACATGTTGAAAGACATTCAGATGCTGGAGATGAAACATGAAATTCAGAAGAAGGTACATACTGATATTGATCAACAACAACGTGATTATTTTTTGCGTCAACAAATAAAGGTATTGCAAGACGAACTCGGTTTTGATGGTCCTGATAAAGAGGTAGAAAAATTTAAGAAACGTGCTGAAGGAAAAAAATGGCCCAAGGCAGTAGCCGTACAATTCAATAAAGAGCTCGATAAACTTTTGCGCATGAATCCCATGGCGGCTGAATATCCCGTAGCTATGAACTATGTAGAGTTTATGCTCGACTTACCTTGGGAAGATTACACGGCTGATGATTTTGATTTAAATCGCGCGAAGAAAATTCTTGATCATGATCACTTTGGGTTAACAAAAGTAAAAACGCGCATACTGGAATACCTTGCCGTGTTAAAGTTGAAGAAAGATATGAAGGGTCCGATCCTTTGTCTGTATGGCCCTCCAGGTGTTGGTAAAACTTCATTGGGAAAGTCCATCGCAAAAGCATTGAACCGAAAATATATTCGCATGTCGCTTGGCGGGGTTCATGACGAAGCAGAAATTCGCGGCCATCGCAAGACGTATGTAGGTGCCATGCCTGGAAAGATTTTATTGAACATCAAAAAAGCGCAATCATCTAATCCTGTTTTTATTTTGGATGAGATCGATAAAATAAAATCTGATTTTCGTGGCGATCCATCTTCCGCTATGTTAGAGGTCTTGGATCCTGAACAGAATAATACCTTTGGTGATAACTACCTTGAAGTAGATTACGATTTATCGAAAGTTCTTTTTGTTGCTACTGCTAATTCGCTTGATAGCATCCATCCTGCTTTACGCGATCGCATGGAAATTATTGAGATTACAGGGTACACGCTTGAAGAGAAATTAGAAATTGCGATGAAGCATTTAGTGCCGAAGCAATTGAAGGAGCATGGTGTAAAAGCATCGCAGGTAAAAATTTCGAAAGCCGCTGTTACAAAAGTAATTGATAGCTACACGCGCGAATCGGGTGTTCGAAATCTTGAACGAAAAATCGGGACACTTGTACGAAGCGTAGCCAAGTCTATTGCTATGGAAGAAGCGTATGATAAGAACGTTACTGAACAAACTGTGCGCAAAGTTTTGGGTGCAGAAATATTTGATGAAGAATTATATCAGGGAAATGAAATTGCGGGTGTCGTTACTGGTTTAGCGTGGACACAAGTTGGCGGTGAGATTCTTTTTGTTGAATCGAGTTTAAGTAAAGGTAAAGGTACGTTAACCATATCCGGTCAGTTGGGTGAAGTGATGAAAGAATCAGCAGTGGCAGCCTTGTCGTATTTGAAATCAAATTCAGAGACGATCGGAATAGACCATCGCGTATTTCAACAATATGATTTACACATACACGTGCCAGCAGGAGCTGTTCCGAAAGACGGACCTTCAGCCGGCATAACGATGTTTACTTCTCTTGCCTCTATGTACACGCAGCGAAAGGTAAAAGCAAATCTGGCCATGACCGGTGAGATTACACTTCGTGGAAAGGTATTGCCAGTGGGTGGAATAAAAGAAAAAATATTGGCGGCCAAGCGAAGCGGTATTCAAGAAATTATAATGAGCGCTAAAAATAAACGCGACATTGATGAAATTGAAAAGCACTACATTAAAGGACTTAAGTTTCACTATGTTGATACTGTTGAGCAAGTAATGCGCGCTGCGTTGTTGAAAGAGAAAGTAGCGAAGCCAATGTTGTTTTCTTTTTCGGAGGCTAAGATTAATACTTAATGATATGTCAATAGTCCATAGTCCACAGTCGATAGTAGGCAGTACACGATGGACTAAGGACTATCGACCATGGACAATTCTCTGTTTTCTTTTACTTTTCTCACTTCAACAATCGCACGCTCAAATTGGTGGTAAAAAATCATTTGGGTTTTTGAATGTACCCAACAATGCAAGACTCGCTGCATTGGGTGGTGTCAATGCTTCTCTAGCAGATTGCGATGTGAATTTCTTTTTTTCAAATCCTACTCTCGTAAGTGATTCATTAAAGGGTTTTGCTTCTGCCGGTTATCAGTTTTATGTAGCCGATGTTGGGCACGCTACGTTTTCGTATGCGCATAATTTTAAAAAAATCGGAACGCTTTCTTTTGGTGTACAACATTTAAGTTACGGATCCTTAAAAGGATATGATGCAACAGGCCATGCGATAGGTGATTATAGATCTGGCGAGACAGCGTTGGTAATAAGTAAGAGTCACCAGATTTCAAATTTTAGAATAGGAGCAAATTTTAAAATGGCGTTTTCAAATCTGGCAGGTTATCGTGCAAGTGCAATGATGTTAGATATAGGTGGAGTATTCATTCACCCGAAAAAAAATTTGCGCGTTGGCTTAGTGATTAAAAATTTTGGCGTTGTACTTTCTGATTATTCAAATTCAAGTGATGCAAAGCTTCCGTTCGATGTACAACTTGGTGTTACCTTTAAACCGGAACACATGCCTTTACGATTTTCGTTTACCGGATATAACTTAGCATCTTCCAATATTACCTATTACAACTCTACAGCGGACGCTGAAAAACCCGGTGCGCTCGATAAAATTTTAAGACGCATTAATTTAGGAGCAGAGGTGCTACTTCATAAAAATGTGAACGTATTAATTGGATACAATTATTTAATTCATCAGGAATTGAAATTGGAAAATGCCGGAGGATCAGCAGGCGTATCGTTTGGTTTTTCAGCGCGCATCAAAACCGTTGAGTTTACCTTTAGCCGAAGTGCGTATGTTGTGGGCAATGCAGGATATAGTTTTACACTGGCAACAGATGTGAATGGAGTTTTTAGGAGGAAATGATCTTTTGAAAACGTCTGGTCGTTCTGATAGACTAAACCAAGAGGCGTAAAAAATAAACTCCCCGATCTGTGCCTTCACAAACCGGGGAGTTTATTATGTTTTTAACGTTAGAGATTGTGTTGCATCAATCTCTTGTATAAACTTTCTGTTTTTAGTTTACTTCTCCTTTACTCATTTCTGCAAGCATGGCGTTGTATTTTGTTTCCAATGCTTTATCTGTTTTCAAGGCTTTCTTAATATTGTTGTAGGATGTTGCGCCAACATATTCCTTGGCAAGACTCTTAAATGTGTTCGTAATTTCTACAGTGCCTTCACTTTTAGTATCGGCTACCTTTTTCATGAAGGCAATTTCTGCTTCTGTGGCTTTTGCTGCAGCAAGCTTAGCCGCGTCATCCTTGATTACATACAATTCGTTGTATCGTGCGTTGGTCATCT
>JBBRFY010000091.1:0-16277 GCA_038241205.1 Cytophagales bacterium | reverse complement strand
AAACAGCAAAGTCATCTGCTCTTATTAAAAGTCTTTGCGAGCAATATGAAGTTGAAGCGATCGCTATTGGAAATGGAACAGCAAGTCGTGAGACTGAATCTTTTGTGAAAAATATCGGACTCAACAATAAAATTGCTGTAGTGGTGGTGAATGAAAGTGGTGCTTCCGTTTACTCAGCATCTGATGTGGCGCGTGAAGAATTTCCGGATAAAGATATTACCGTTCGCGGTGCCGTTTCCATTGGAAGAAGATTGACTGATCCACTTGCCGAACTTGTAAAGATCGATCCAAAATCGATCGGTGTCGGACAATATCAGCATGATGTTGATCAGATAAAATTAAAGGGCGGATTGGATGATGTGGTGATGAGTTGTGTGAATTCTGTTGGAGTAGAAGTAAACACCGCAAGTAAAGATTTGCTGGCTTACGTTTCAGGGTTGAGTCCTGCACTGGCTAAAAATATTGTTGAGTATAGAAATCAAAACGGGCCGTTTAAGAATAGAGAATCATTGCTTAATGTTCCCCGATTGGGAGAAAAAATTTACGAACAGGCAGCTGGTTTTTTGCGCATTCGCGAAGCAGAAAATCCACTTGATGCAAGCGCTGTTCATCCGGAAGTGTATAGCATTGTAGCGCAGATGGCACGTGATTTATCTTGCTCCGTAAAAGAGTTGATGACGAGTGCTGAGCTACGCAAGCAACTCGATCTAAAGAAATACATCAGCGAAAAAGTAGGATTACCTACGCTTACAGATATTCTTCTTGAATTAGAGAAACCAGGAAGAGATCCCCGCCAAGGTTTTGAATTATTTAGTTTTACCGATGGCGTGAATACCATTGCCGATCTAAAGATTGGTGTAAAGTTGCCCGGTATTGTTACGAACGTTACCAACTTCGGAGCTTTTGTTGATATTGGTGTGCATCAAGACGGACTCGTACACATCAGTCATCTGGCAGATGTATTTGTAAAAGATCCACAGAAATTTATCGCGGTTCAACAGAAGGTACAGGTAACGGTTGTGGAAGTTGATGTTCCGCGCAAGCGCATTGGCCTTTCAATGAAGAGCGATCCTTTTGCGCAGCAACCCGCACCGGTGGCAGCACAACCTCGAAACAAAAAAGTGAGCGAAAAAGAAAAACCAAAAGAGAAAGAGGTAAGCATGGAAGATAAACTCGCGATGCTCGTGCGTAAATTCAAAAAGTAGGTACGAAAGGTATTGAAGGTTTAACCACTTTCAATCTCTTTCAAAGTATATGAAACCTGAAACATTGAACCTGAAACTTTGAACGTTAGGTTCTATCTTCTTCTTTTGGCAGACTTCCTTTTATAACTGCTACTCTGCTTTCTTACTTTAATAGTTTGCAATTTCTTACTGCTGTCGAGCCTGTAGTTGGGCGATTTTTGATAATTTCTCTTTATCGAACTTCTATATCGGCTGCTCTTTTTGTGAGGGGAACCCTTTGCTGCATATTTTGATAAGGTCTTTCTGCGAAGTGCAAGTGCTTGTGTGTTTATTTTTTGTGAATTGCGATAGTTGGAATAATACTTCTGACTTTTGAAATCGAATCGAACAGTAATTTCATTTGATGAACCGAGGCTGGATCCGTAACTCGCAGCGTTTACATCGCGCGTGTAGCCGATTAAAAATTTATCAAGAACACGTACGCCCAACGTTGCGCTAACAGTTCCGCCAGTACGATACGACCCGCCAACGATCAGAAAATCATTAACCGTATAATAAAGGCCTGCTTGAAACTGGCTTTGGCCATTTAAGTATCCCCGATAGGTAATCATCGGTTCAAACAGATCTTTATCTTGGCGCAAGGCTATTGTTCCATTTACGTACGCAGAATAAAATCCAGGAAACTGTGAAGGAACATCGGTTATCCCTTGCATCAAATTTGTCAATCGATTTGCCGCGGCACCAAGCGTAAAGAATTTTGTTTTGTAGGTTACTCCAAAAGAAAAATCGGCCTGCCCGGGAGAAGAATTACCGACTATTAAACCATCATCTTCATCAATAACATCCACACGTGCGGTGCTAATTTTAAAATTTGCATACTCGCCACTTACTCCGAAAGAAAGTGAGCGCGTATCGGTGAATTTAAGGTGATAGGCAAAAGCGGCCATCGCTGCAAAGGTTTCATACACTCCTGCCCTTTCCTGATAAATATTTATACCGGTTCCAAATCGATCTTTGCCAAAAGGTGTATGCAGACTTAAGTAATTTGTAACCGGTGCTCCCGAAACACCCGACCAATTTTGCCGATGCGAAAAGGTAAGCGAACCCATACCATTGCCAGCAACAGATGGATTGTAGAAGAGCGAGTTGGTAAGCTTCTGTGTAAACAACGGTACGTCTTGTGCTTTAACAGATACGTTTGCTAGTGCAACCAATACGCCAACGCAAAAAAGTAGTTTGTAGAGTTTTATCATTTGCGTATTAACGTTACGGTGCGTGTAATTACTTTTCCAGAATCATTTAACCGTACAATACAGATATAGCTTCCCGCGGGTAAATAATTTCCTCCTTTTTTAAAATCCCATTCGTTGTTGTATGCATCTTGGTTGTAAACCTCAACCCCCCAACGATCGATAACCGAAAGTGAATTGTTCGGAAAGCGTTCGATATTGGAAACAATAAGGTGATCATTCTTCTGATCGTTGTTAGCAGTAACAACATTTTTAATGGCATTGTCTGATAGCGCTGGAAATTGAATAATATTAATTTTAACACCTGCTCCCGCTTCGCATCCGGTTGTGGTTTTCACGAGTAATGAGAGACTATACTGACCTTCTGATGTATAGGTATGATCAGAACTTGCATCTGTTGATGTTGATCCATCACCATAGTCCCATACATATCCTGAAATCGAGATATCACTTTCAAAAGTAAAGGATAGCGCATCATCGACAATTTGTTCACTGGCCGGTGGCGCATTAATTGTTAAAATCGGCAGCGGATTAACAACAATTGGTAATTGTGCAGCAGCACTTAAACCACAATTATTCCGAGCAGCAACGCTCACCGTACCGCCCGGGGCAGCATCGCCCATTACTGAAATTGAATTTCCTGATGTTGAGGAAGTTGTACTCAATCCTGAAGGTAATGTCCAAACATAGGTAACGGCATTTTGAAATCCAACAGCCGTTAAGTCAACTGATTTGCCTTGACAAAGCGTGGTTGTTGCGCTTGAGATTGAACCAATACCAGAAGGAATATCGTTTATCGTAACCACTGCATTTCCCGTCATAGCGACTGAACAATTCCCCGCATTTTTTCCCTTTACGGTGTAGGTACCCGCAGCAGTGAAAAATCCTGCAAAGTTAAACGCTCCTCCGCCCGGAGTAATTTTAATATTGGTGGTTACTCCCCCTAAAAAAACTTCATATTCTACACCCGCTTGCGAATTCGATAAGCCGATCTGCACACCACTTGCGCCAACGCAATACGGACCACCACCCGTAATACTAAAAACATTCGGAATATCAGATACCGTTAAAGAAGCTGAAGAGACTGTGTTGAGCGAGATGTCATTATTGGTTACTGTAAGCACACCACTTAATGCAGCCGAAGGTAAAAGTGAAATAGATGTTTGCGTATGTGCTGTAACCGGAATGTTTGTTCCGCTAGCAGATACAACGGTAGGCACAGCGGTTCCAAAATTTGTTCCCGTAATAATAACAGGAAGACCGGCACAAACGACTACGGGCGCAACATTGGTTATGGTTGGGCCAGCTTGTGTCGTAAAGGTAATGTTGGAGGTAAGTGTTGCATTGTTGTTGCTATCTTCTACTGGAAGTATGCTTAGGTAATACACCTGACTTGGCAGAAGCGATGCGGTTGGGTCGATGGTTATTAAATCTTTCGTTCCATTAATGGTTGCCGTGAACGGAACATTTGCACCGCCCGCATTGGTAAGTTTAAGCGCAAGCAATGCACTTACATTACTATTATCAATCGTTGAGTTATCGAGGTTACGGACTGGTTCATCAAAAGAGATTGTAAGGTTTGACACGACAATAACATTGGTCGCCCCATTGACCGGTGTAAATGCCAATACCGGAGGAGTTGGAATACCTGTGCCTGAAGTAGTGACGCCTGAAGACCAGACACTTCCTTTGCGTGTAAAGATTTTAAAAGTATGTGAAATACTGTTCGTCAATCCGGTTACGATTACACTTGAGCCGTTACCTTTATAGACGGCAAACTCTCCGGGTATAACTGCGGTTCCGTTTCCAAACACCGCATTGGCCGTGTATGCAGTTCCGTCCCCCACCGGTATCGCAGTGGGAGTTCCACTTTGCTTTGCAACAATGAGCACTTCATCGAAGCACGAAACAGGATTAGACCAGTTAAGGGTTATCTGCGCATCGCCCGGAGTGTTCGCTAATCCGGTAACATTGGTTGGTGCGCCAAGGGTTATGGCAATAACATTGCTTAACTGAGCGCTACAATTGCCCGACCGCGCACGTCTTAGATAATAGGTAGTGGCTGCAAAACCAGAGGGCGGATCGTAATCCAACGATATTTCACCGGAAATATCAGTGAAAGGCCCCGTGCTGGAAACCGTTGATGACCTCCACTGATACGTATATGTACCGTTCCCTCCTGTCGCTGCACCTCCTCCCGAAATTAAAGTTGGATCATCCCCCACGCACACCGCTTGGCTGCCAGTAGCCGTGCCAATTACTATAGCAGGATTTTGAGTGAGCGTTACGGCAACGCGTACATCACTTGTGCATTCTGTTGCGGCATCGTAAAGCTCAGCGTAAAATGTCCCTGTCGCAGCAGTGGGTGTAAAGGTTTCTTCCTTTAAACCGCTTGTAGCACCAACGGCAATATTGCCAAACGTAGCAGCATCATACCACTTCACCGTTTTGCCAGCTGCAGGAACGTCTACGCTAACGGCTGGCTTTGTATCGCCTACACAATAGGTTGCATCAATGGGATTAGTTGGAGAAGCGGTTAATCCACATGAGGTAAGTGATGCAAACTGATAATTATTGACATTGTAACAACCACCCACAATGGTGCTGTAAGAATACATATCGAATTCATAGTTACTATTGGCCAGTAATCCGGTAATATCAACCGAAGTGCCAGGGCCTTTATATACTACAAAGTTACCCGCACCTACTGCATCGCCCGATCCAAATACAGTGTTGGCATTGTACAGTGAAGTAATAGTTGGCTTAAAAGGTGTTGCTCCTTGACGCGCCACAATGAACGCATCCTCAGGTGCTATCTTCGTCCATGATAAGGTAACACTCGTGGCTTTCTTATTGGTGAAGATGGGCGTTACTGGGGGAGCAATTGTTGCATCGCAGACTTTGAATCCATTTGGATTGAGTGTGCCTCCGCTTAGGGTAGTGATGCCATTTAGCAGAACAATATCTGAATGCAATTTTATTTCCCCACCCAATCCATCATCTAAAATAATCCCTTGAAGAATAAGCAAATCTCCTGAGGTGTTAAAAATATTCACGCCACCAAAATTGGATCTAACGTATCCTACATTGTTCAATGTTCCAATGATATTAAGATCACCTGAGATATTGATATCAAATCCGGCCGCATTTAACGTTGAACCAGATTCTATGGTAAGGCCTGATGAGCTTGAAATTATATTAATGTTCCCCGTCATGGTAAGTGTATGTCCACCACCAATAAAGGCATCTTCACCTGTAGATCCAGGAACGCTGGAGGCAGCAGGACCCGAATGCGTTGGATAATGCGTCCATGAATTAGGATCACTATAATTACCGGTTTGTCGTGAGTAAAATTGTGAATTATCAACCGCGGTCGTAAAGTTCCATGCGGTGGGAAGTAATACACCACCAAAATTATTGCCCGATAAATCAGAAAATACCTTGCTGCCTACCAGAATATAATAATCCGTAATAGGATCAAGATTAGCAGCAGGGTTAATCGTTGCCACAGCTCCTGACACAGAAATATTTGAACTTCCTCGAGCTATTGTGTCGATGGGAACATTTCCAACGGTTTTAAAAATGCGAATTGAGGTTTCTAATAATGTACCCGGTGTTGTTGATACTTTGATGTTCTCGTTGAAGGTCATAGACAAGTTTGAATAAGCTATAACATTAACGGCACCATCGAGCGGTAAAAGTGTTGTAATTGTTGGAGCAACAAAATCAGTTTCTATCACAAAATCTTCTACAGTTGCACTTGAACCTGTTACCAATGCATCACCGGTTCCATCTACATTCATTCCATGAATACCCACCCCACTTCTTACATAATAAATCTTTCCATATTGCGGATACACTTTAATGCTACTTACGTCTTGCGTTATTCCAGTAAATAGTGTAGTGGGAAAAGTTCCATCGAGATTAGCACTGTAAATCGAAGTGGTTCCACTCTCTACAGTATAATAGATTTTGTTATTGACATTGTCTACCGCAATTTGTTTTGCACCGACCGGGCCGGCTAGCAGCACAGTAACATCACCACTTAAATCGGCAGTTCTAAATATTCTTTTTAAATCAGAATTAACAACCTATAAGCGACCATCATTTACTGACAACGCAACATCCGAATGAACATCACCACCGTTCACGCTTAAGTACAAACGACTACCGCTTCCTGAATCATTATTATCAGCTGGAAAAAATACGACACCATCTTCTCCATTCGCATTTACAGCATAAATTCCGTCAGCATCTTCACTGTAAACAAGGGCGCCAAAACCCGCCATTGCTCCTGTTGTGATAACATTGGAAATAAATGCGCCATTGATTGAGTTTGAAGCGAGAATATCTTCGCCAAAACTATTGTTATAGAACAACCTATCCGAAGATGCGTCAAGCGCAATATTTTGTGGCTGGTTCAATCCAGTAATGAAGTTACTTGCACCTGTAATGGCTGTAGGAGAAAGAGTGCCAACCCGTATCCGATTATTGCTGGGCTCTGTCCAGAAAATTCGCTGGCCGAAACTAGATAAACTGCAAAGCAAAAGAATGAGCAGAAAAGATAGACAAGAGAGGGTTCTTAGCATCTTGGTATAAGGTAAATGAATGTCGTTCTATACGATCATTGCAACGAAAGTAAGCAAATTGATTGATCTCACTAACAATTTTTGGAAGACCAATAGCAATATATTAATTGAATGACCGGTGAATATCCATATCATTCGAAGGCAAAGATTATTTTTTCAATCCATAAACCACTTTATCTTCGCAGCTCTAAATTTTATTTATGCTACCCCACCACAACCCAACTGAAACATCTGCTTGGCAGCGATTAGAAATTCATTTTCTATCCATGCAGGCCACGCACATGCGCGAATTGTTTGCTGAAGATGCTAACCGCTTTGAAAAATTTCATTTAACCTTCGAAGATATTCTTGTTGATTACTCCAAGAATTTAATCATTGATGAAACCGTAAAAGATCTTATTACACTGGCAAATGAAGTGGAGTTGAAAGATGCCATTGTTGCCATGTTTAATGGTGATAAAATCAATCAAACAGAAAATCGTTCGGTACTTCATACTGCTCTGCGCAATAGAGCAAACACGCCCGTGTTGGTTGATGGCATGGATGTTATGCCTGATGTGAACAAGGTACTTGCGCAAATGAATCAGTTTGCATCGAGTCTATTAAATGGTTCATGGAAAGGATATAGTGGCCAGGCCATAACTGATATTGTAAACATTGGCATTGGTGGTTCGGACCTTGGGCCTTACATGGTAACGGAGGCGTTGAAACCGTATTGGAAAAACATCACTCCTCACTTTGTATCGAATGTAGATGGAACGCATATCGTTGAAACCATAAAACACCTCAATGCGGAAACTACCTTGTTTATCATTGCGTCAAAAACATTTACAACACAAGAAACAATGACGAATGCTGAATCGGCTCGTGCATGGTTCTTAGAAAAAACGGGCGGCAAGGGCGAAGTAGCAAAACATTTTGTTGCCGTATCGACTAATGAAAAAGAAGTAACAGCCTTTGGCATTGCACCCGAAAATATGTTTGTGTTTTGGGATTGGGTTGGTGGGCGATACTCACTCTGGTCTTCTATCGGATTATCCATAGCGTGTACGATCGGATATGACAACTTCGAAAAAATGCTTGATGGTGCGCACGCCATGGACAATCATTTTAAAGACGAACCATTCGAAAAAAACATTCCTGTACTATTGGCCTTGCTTGGTGTGTGGTATAATAATTTTTTCGGTGCGGGCTCAGAAGCAATTTTACCGTACGATCAATATCTCCATCGCTTTGCTGCTTACTTCCAACAAGGTAATATGGAAAGTAATGGAAAATCAACAGATCGAAATGGAGAGCCTGTTACCTATCAAACCGGCCCAATCATTTGGGGAGAACCCGGCACCAACGGGCAACATGCGTTTTATCAACTCATTCATCAAGGCACCAAATTAACGCCATGCGATTTTATCGCGTCAGCGATTAGTCAAAATCCTTTATCCGATCATCACGCTAAACTGCTTTCTAATTTCTTTGCTCAAACAGAAGCGTTGATGCAAGGTAAAACAGAAGACGAAGTTATTGCCGAATTAACAAAGGCGGGAATGAGCGAAGAGGCAGTTGAAATGCATACACCTTTCCGCATGTTTGAAGGTAATAAGCCAAGCAACAGCATTCTGTTTAAGTTGCTAACACCGCGAACATTGGGAAGCTTGATTGCCCTGTATGAACATAAAATTTTTGTGCAAGGAGTAGTGTGGAATATATTCAGTTTCGATCAGTGGGGCGTTGAATTAGGGAAAGTACTTGCCAAGAAAATTCTGCCAGAACTCAAATCCACAGACGAAATCACCTCGCACGACTCATCAACAAACGGCTTAATCAATTATTTCAAACGGTTGAAATCTAATTGATGAAATTCTTAATTGCAAAGTAGCACGCGTCCGTTATTTTTGTTGGATTTTTAAACTGAATGGAGAATAAAATTTCGAGAATTGGCGTGTTCACATCAGGTGGAGACGCTCCGGGAATGAACGCTGCGATACGGGCAGTAGTACGTGCTTGTACCTATTACAAAATAGAATGCTCGGGCATTATGCGCGGCTATGAAGGCATGATTGAAGGTGATATTGTAAAACTTGGCGCGCGCTCTGTTGGCAATATTATTCAACGTGGCGGAACGATTCTAAAGACTGCGCGCAGCAAAGAATTTAGAACTCCGGAAGGACGAGAAAAAGCTTACAAAAATTTAAAGAAAGAAGGCATAACCGCTTTGATCGGTATTGGTGGCGATGGAAGTTTTACCGGCCTTCACGCGTTATACGAACAGTTTCAAGTGCCTTCCATTTGTATTCCAGGAACGATCGATAATGATTTATCGGGAACAGATTATACCATTGGATATGACACTGCAACCAACACTGCCGTGGAAGCCATTGATAAAATTCGCGACACGGCATTATCGCATAACCGATTGTTTTTCATTGAGGTAATGGGTCGCCATTCGGGTTATATAGCCATCAACAGTGGTGTGGCAGGTGGCGCTGTGGCGATGATTATACCGGAAGAAACTTCATCGTTTGATGAATTGTACAATCGTTTAGTAGAAGGTGGCGACACAAACAAAAAGTCAAGTTTAGTGGTGGTGGCAGAAGGTTCTAAAATTGGTGATGCAAATGCGCTTGCCAAACTAGTGGCCGAACGTTCCTCCTATTTCGATATTAAAGTTACGGTATTGGGTCACTTACAACGTGGTGGCTCCCCTACCTATTTCGATCGCGTGCTTGCCAGTAAAATGGGCGTGGGTGCAGTAGAAGGTTTAATGGCAGGCCAGAAAGATGTAATGGTGGGCATTCGCGATCAAAAAATTGTATTCATCAACTTTGATGAGGTGATGAGTAAACATCATGAAATTGACAGCGAGTCTTTACGCATTGCACGAATCTTATCTATTTAATTTTGTCTATCTAAAGTAATCAGTTAATCAGCATATCATGGCGAAGGAATTAACAATCGGCATTGACATTGGTGGAACAAACACCAAATATGGTATTGTCGATCGCGGAGGAAATGTTTTATATCACGGTAGTATTTCTACAACGCAATTTGAAGAGTTTAAAGATTTCTTTATTGGATTATCGGCAGCGCTTCGAGTTGCAATCCAAGCCGTGCCCGGAGACAATAAAATTATTGGTATTGGTGTTGGTGCCGCGAATGGAAACTATTATAAAGGCACCATTGAACGCGCTACGAACTTAAAGTGGAAAGGTATTATTCCGTTGGCGGAAATGTTTAGAGAAGAGTTTGATCTTCCCGCTATTGTTACTAATGATGCGAATGCTGCCGCAGTAGGCGAAATGATTTATGGTGCTGCAAAAGGTATGAAAGACTTTGTCGTCATTACCTTAGGTACTGGGTTGGGTAGCGGCTTCGTTGCGAACGGACAATTATTAAATGGCAAACACGGTATTGCCGGTGAAGTTGGGCATACGTCTGTAAACCCTGCCGGTCGTAATTGCAATTGCGGAAAACGAGGATGCTTAGAAACGTACGTATCAGCCACGGGTATTAGACGTACGGTTTATAAATTATTGGCCGATCATTTAGAAGATAGTGAATTGCGCGGAATTAGTTTCGATAACCTTACCACAAAGATGATTACAGAATCTGCTGTTAGAGGTGACGTTGTGGCACTGGCCGCCTTTGAATATACTGGACGAATTTTGGGAATGAAATTAGCCGAGACGGTTGTGCATACAGATCCTGAAGCAATTTTCTTATTCGGTGGACTTTCTCTTGCGGGTGATTTGATTTTTAAACCAACCATTAAACACATGGAAGCCAATCTTATGCCGCTGTTCCGCGGAAAGATTAAAGTTCTTCCATCGGGTCTGCAAAATCAGGCGGCACCTATTATTGGTGCGAGTAGTTTGGTTTGGAATTACCTTGACTCTAACAATTACAAAGACAAAGAGGTGTTGGCTTGAATAGTCAATAGTCAATAGTCCATTGTCGATAGTCATTAGTTAGTTGCAGGCGATTTGAAATCTGAGTCTCTTAAAAAAATGAGGTAGGAAATAATCATTATCAATCCAAAGTCGGGTATGCTTAAGGCGAACCATATAACGAGGTGAAATATAACTCCGACTGCTAGCAAAATTAATCGCTTGCGCTTCGTCCAAATCAACACTGCGAAACACAATTCGAATAAAATTACGATCCACGAAAGTGTGAAATTCAAAAAATGAATGTTGGGTAAAGCCAAACGCTGGTTGTAAAAAAAATCTAAATGCGTAATGTATTGTATTGCATTGCCCGATCGCCAAACTTCACTCGTTAGCTTATCGTAGCCCGAAACAAAATAGATAAACACAATTTGCAACTGACAGCAAAATACTGCTACGTTAAAAATTAAGATCAGCGTTGTATTCCATTTTTCATTTTTCAACACGGGCCATGAGGCCATACCGATGCTCCAAAACGAAAGCATGATTAACACATAATCCGACCCATTGGCGATTGGAACGTTGATCCGAAAAAGATTGAGCGTTAACAAAAAAAATATACTTCCGGAAAGGTAATTCCATCGAACGAAAAGAATGATTGCCAATACAATAAGGCATACGCCATAAAAAATTAAAATATGCTGCGTGCCCCATTGCGCGGGAAAGAATAGTGTTCGAATAACAAATGAAGGCGAAGGAACAAATTCCTGCAAACTCACAATGCTGCGGCTTACCTTCCAGATAAGAATGATTTTTAGAATCACATACAAAACCAAGATCTTACAAAATAATTTTACAGCAAATGTATTCTGACGTGCATCTAGAAATCGGTTGTAAAATAATGCTTGGAGATTAGTTAGGCGTTCCACGATGTTGGGGTTTAAAAGTAACGTAAAACGCAGTGTCTTTTTTTACAGAACCATTTTCAATCTGCCAACTGTTCCAAATGTATAATACCTTAATTGAATCTACCGCGGCAGGTACGCGCAAACTCGCATAGCGAATAAGCTCTTTCGAAAAATTACCTTCACTCCCATCAATCTGTTTTAATGAATCAACTTCAGCATATGCTTTAAATGCTATTGATCGTTCGTAGTCGCTCCACTTTAATTTATCGAACCGCCAGAGTTGATGTTGAAATTCTAAAAAGCGTTCGTAACCAATGTCACGCATGGGCGACCATCCCACTGACGAGTTATGTTTACTTATATAAACATGAGGTGATGTTGTAATTCTTGCATCAGTAAAAAAGGGACCGAGAACCACGAGTTTTGTATAAAAGGATGTGATCTTCCTTGGAAGAAAATTGATGGTAAAGAAAACACTAGCTAACGCAAGCAAAATATGAAAAGCAAGGAAGATGGTAGTGAACCAAAAAAGAATTTTCCGAAATCTATCCCGCGATGAAATTTGATCCATTTCGAAATGTAATGAAAAAGCAGTGAGACTCTATGTCTGAATTAGACGTGAACTTACTAGAATTTTAATATTGACGTTTTTTTTTTACAATTATGGCTTCAGGCCACAAGCTTCAGGCTGCACGCAGATTGAAGCTCTACAAAAGGTGACAGCTATTTTATATTGACGTCATTTAAAATGTTACGCTCACTCCTACTTTCAAAAACCGTGGTGTGCCTGGCGTAAAGTGAATTTCAGAAACGGGATGGAGTATTGAATTGTAGAACCAATTATCAACAAACAAATTAAGAGGAGTAAATGATTTGGCATGGAGTACGAATAAATAGTGATTAGCCCTTTCTATTTAACTGCTTTTGTATGGTTTGAGATACCAATGGCCCCAGCTCAAACTCGCTTTGTAACGCTTCCTTTAAATATGCATTACCTTTCTCATCTTGATTGTTGGCTTTGAAAATCATACCCAAGTGATAGATTGCATCAGGCTCAAAACACTGCTGCTCTACATGTTCTTTGGCAATCTGTAATGCTTTTTCATTTTCACCTAAATTCAAATAAGACCACGCCAACAAATCGTATGATTGTGGTGTTGGTCGGTTTTGTATTTCTCTTTGCGCTATTGCAAGTGCAATCTCACCGTTGTTTAAATCATTGGTATGTAAATTCACTAAGTACTTATTGTACATCTCACCATACTCAGCTTGCGCAGTGAGCGCCACAAATTGTTTTGTGTTTTTTGAAGCCTCAACTTCATCGTGTTCAAACTTCGCTATGTGTGCTAACAAAAGGTAATAGTCAGGAATACCTTGTTGGTTTAACAGATAGGTAATAATTTCTTTTGCTGCTTTTGTATCATGATCGTGTGAAAATGCAATCCACGCAATTTGCTTCAAGGCATATTTATCATGCGGATTTTTAGCGAGCACATCTAAATAACATTGATACGATTCTTTAATGCGACCTGCGTGACCATAAAAATCTCCAAGATTCGTTTTTGTCCAGCTAGATAAATCGTCATTTCCTTTTACGCGCGCCAAGGCTTTCTCCATGTAAACAATGGCAGAATCTAAATTACCTTCATGATCTTTTACTTTCGCTTCGCGGATTAACCAAGCGTAAGAATTTTTATTTTTAAAATCTTTCAGGATTCGTTTCGCTCCATAAAGATCACCTAGTTCCAGATTAATGTCGGCCAGCATCAACATAGAAGCTGATTTCTTTTCTCCAATTTGAATTGCTTTTTCCGTAAACGTTTTTGCTGATTTAAATTGGTGTTGCGTAATGGCGTTGGCTGCTAACGAATGATAGACAGATACAAGGTTGTTGTGATTTTCTAAAACTGATTTTAACAAACTATCAGAATAAAGTAAGTTGTGAATGTTGCCGCTAACCTTAAAACGTTTTGCGTACAATCCGCCCAGCATCAATTGCTCTGTAATTCCTCCATCCTTTTCACTTCTTGCTTGCCAAAAGTTAAGTGTTTCATCACATTTTTGTAAATCGGTTGTGCCCGAATTATCGGTCATGTAATTTTGGTAATCAGTAATATTTGTAATTCGTTTTTTATGTTGCGAACAACTCAAAATTGAAAGCGAAGTAATTGCGATAATAGATATTTTTAAAAAATTCATTAGGTGGTTTTTTAAATTAAAAAAGGAGACTGGCATAAGCACCAGTCTCCCCTAAACTATTTTACCAAGGTGTTGCCAAGTATGGAAATGCGTTTGAGAAATCTTTATCATTCGCATCCACATTGTCATCCGTCAGACCCGGTTTTTCTGATGCATCCGGTCCACCGAAAATCAAAATCAATTCAACCGTAATCACGTCATCTGATAATTTACGCCCCGTAAGCACATTGGTGCCATCATAAAATGTAGTTGCGCCATCCAATGAAACCGATAGTACATCAGTCGCCAACACACCAGAAAATGTTGCTGCATCAAGCGTTAACAAATTTGTTGTGTAGTCTGGATTTAATGCAAGCAATCTATCTTTAAATTTAGTTGCATACGCAGCACCCATTGCCGATGGCGTTGTAGTGTTAAAATTATCCTTCATGTCAGAGCTTACAAATACTGTACTGATACCCGGACGAGCCATTTGATCTTCCTGCTCGTACGTTACCATTGCTTTTGGATCATCATTTTTATCGCAACCACTCATGGAGACTGCTGCTACGCTCAACAAACCAAGCGTTATTATTTTTGATATTTTTTTCATCGTTATTTTTTTAAGGTCGAAATAAAATTACATCTCACGGTTAGAAGTCACCCATGTGTTGATCGTGCCGCTACCCAATGTTGACTTTGGTACTTCCACTACAAGCGACATTACATTTGTGCCTGCAAAAGTATCGACACCTACATCTTTAAACTTCGTTGCAGTGCCTGCCAACACAGCTTGGTATGCAGTAAGGTCAAAGAAAAAAGGATCGTCACGTGGGCCTGCAAAAACTTTCATACCATTCGATTCACCAATGGTTGGCGCGCTTCCGTACGCTGTTATTGCAGCTTCTGCATAAGCTGAATTCACTAACGTGCTTGCAACACCTTTTTGAATTGGCGCAATAGGACCATATACTCTTACCTTACCGTTTTTAAACGTTGCCTGAATTACTAAGTCTTCAAGATTATCTTTTGTAGCGGAATTGTCGATGTTAATTTCAATCATCACCTCTTCATCAAAAGATGCTGAGGCTGTAGCCGATGGTGCTAGCAATCCTTGCACGTTTACAACAAACACCATGTTGCTGTTATTGGCTGGACTCTGAAAGGCATAGAAATCGGTAATATCAGAACCTGTTCCGGTTACTGCTGGTGCATCAATATGATCCGCAGCAATGAGATACGCGACTGATGATACACAGGCCACGATCATAAAACTTATCACTATTTTTTTCATACAATTTTTAATTAAGGTTGTTTTTTATTTAGGTAATAACACACTTTCAATCACATGGATTACACCATTAGATTGGTACACATCATACGTGCTGATGTTTGCAACATTGCCTTGTTCATCTTTCAATACAATGTTCTTCTCACCATTCATCATGGCCATTAATTTTGCTCCGTTAACGGTTTTAAATTCAGCCGTGCCGTTATTGGCTTTTATGGCTTTCATAATCGCGTTAGCGTCCATCTTACCTGCCACTACATGGTAGGTCAATACAGCGGTAAGCTTTGCTTTGTTCTCGGGCATCAGCAAAGTTGTTACTGTTCCATCGGCAAGTTTAGCGAAGGCCGCGTTTGTCGGGGCGAATACTGTGAAAGGTCCTTTACCAGAAAGGGTTTCAACAAGTGCTGCTGCTTTTACTGCGGCTACCAACGTGGTGTGGTCTGCAGACTTAACAGCATTCTCAATAATGTTTTTGGCAGGATACATTTGCTCACCTCCTACCGACACCATATTCTGTGCGAGAAGAGTTAAGGATGATGCCGCCATAAACAAACATGCTAGGGTGGTTTTAATCAACTTCATAATTTATATAATTTAAATTGTTTGATCTATCTACGAAGTGAACGATTGCATTGGATCTCTGAGCGAATGAAAAAGAAATGATAGCCTACGCTGAAATAAACGAGTTGCTGATGAAAGGATTAATTCTAAAGGTGAACCGACCTTACGTGGAGTTGAGCGATAACGCGAAAAGTTTTTTATTCTACGTGTTCTTTAAGATACCTTAGCCTTAGCACCACTAGAATTGAGATAGCAATCTAATGCGCCTATTATAGTAACGAATTGATCTTCTCTACGATTAGGTTGATCGAGATTCAGTATTCTAAATTCTAAATTCTCAATACTCAATACTCAATTCTATATTCTGCCCCTCACTCCCATCGCAACGCTTCAACTGGATTCGACTGCGCTGCCTTTATGAAATGATAACTA
>JBBRFY010000090.1:0-16380 GCA_038241205.1 Cytophagales bacterium | reverse complement strand
ACAAAACCACTTGCATCAAATCATCTACAATCCTTGCACAGGAGGTTGCTATGACGGTTTGGAAGAAACACAGGTGAATATGAATCAGGGCGCAGAGTCAACAGTGAGTTATCTGATGGCGCGCTTGGCGGTTGAAAAGTCAAACAGTAATTCAGCCTTATTTCTCAATCTCCATAGCCTGCAAAGCAATGGGGTTGCAGAACTGGAGCCGGAATTGATGCAATTAGCTTGACTGAAATGCAGTAAAAACTGAAGCAATGTCTAATAGTACAGTACAACAGCAGGTCGATTTCGACCGGCTGATTACGTTTGCGGAAAAGGGATTCCTTTCTTCGCTCATCATTGAGTCCACTGATTTGGCCATAAATGCCACAACAATGGAAGGGGTTGTCACTTCCTGGAATCATGGTGCCGAGAAAATATATGGATATAAAGCTTCAGAAATTATTGGAAAAAATATCAGCCTGATTATCCCGCAGGATCATCCTGATGAGCTCATACAACTGCTGATACAAGTTAGTATTGGGATGGATATTCCCTATTATAAAACCAAAAGAATTAGAAAAGATGGGGAGATCATTGACGTATCGCTGTCACTATCTCCAATCAAAGATAAAAAGTTAAAGGTGATTGGCTTTGCTAGATTCTCAAGAGATATAACCGATGTAGTCATGGCCCAAACAGAGCTTGCCTTTCAAAATGAAGAGAAGAAAAATAGGGCAGAAGAGTTGGTCATAGCCAACATAGAACTTGCCTTTCAAAACGAAGAGAAGAAAAAGCGGGCAGAAGAGTTGGTCATAGCCAACCTAGAACTTGCCTTTCAAAACGAAGAGAAGGAAAAGCGGGTAGAAGAGTTATTCAAAGCCAACAAAAAACTAGGCTTTCAAAACGAAGAGAAGGAGAAGCGGGCTGCAGAGTTGGTCATTGCAGATATAGAACTTGTCTTTCAAAACAAAGAGAAGGAGAAGCGGGCTGATGAATTATTCATTGCCAACCAAGAACTTGTCTTTCAAAATGAAGAGAAGGAAAAAAGGGCCGCAGAGTTGTTTATTGCCAACCAGGAACTTGTATTTCAAAACCAAGAGAAAGAAAAAAGAGCTGCAGAGTTGTTTATTGCCAATCAGGAACTTGCTTTTCAAAACGAAGAGAAAGAAAAAAGAGCTGCAGAGTTATTGATTGCCAATAAAGAGCTTGTCTTTCAAAACGAAGAGAAAGGGAAACGAGCAGCAGAGTTAATCATCACTAATAATGAATTGGCCTTCGCAAAGGAAATCGAAATGGCTAAATTGGAATTGGAGATACTTGCCAATCATCTTCAAAAACAAAATAGTAAACTGTTAAACTTTTCACACATCGCCTCTCACAATCTACGATCGCCAGTAAGTAATCTTAATTCATTGTTGAACTTCTATAAACAAAGTGAAGATAGTGAAGACAAAGAAATTCTTTTTTCAAAATTTGAAACCGTTATACATCATCTTACTTCAACCTTAAACGATTTGACGGATGCCCTTAAAATTCAAGAAGATTTAAGTAAGGAAAGTGAGCTGTTAATTTTTGATGAAATTCTTGGCAAAACCATAGAGGTGCTAGCGGGTCAAATACTGGAAACCCATACGGTTGTTACTCACGATTTTTCTAAAGCACTAAATATTGAGTGTCCCAAATCTTATCTCGAAAGCATTATGCTTAACCTCTTATCCAATGCCATTAAATACCGATCGCCAGACCGCACACCGGAAATTCATTTTCAAACCGAAGATATGAATGATCGCCTGATATTGACTGTGTGTGACAATGGGCTTGGTATTGATTTGGAGAAATATAGCAATAAGTTGTTCGGTTTGAATAATACATTCCATAAACATGCTGAATCCAAAGGTGTTGGTCTATTTATTACGAAAACTCAGGTAGAGGCAATGGGCGGATCTATCTCCGCAGAAAGCGAAGTGGGTAAAGGGACAAAATTCAGTGTGATTCTAAAAAAAATCGGATGAATAACTGAAGGATTCATTTATGTCTCCGAAGATTCCCGCCTCAGGGAACGAATTTGATGATAACGTCATCATAATGAATTCGGGTTTCAAAGCTCTCGATTATTTAAAATCGAAATCATCACCTCATCCCGATTTGATTTTTCTAGATATCAACATGCCCGGCATGAATGGGTGGGAGTTTCTAACTGAATACAACACGCTTGATAAGGAATTACAAAGCAAAGCAATAGTAACATTAATATTCTATTTGAAATTACTACCAAATACTCAACGCCTTGGCATCGGGTTTCTTTCTGCTTTTAACAAGCTTGTTCTTAGGCGTCTTAAATTTGTAGTTCAAAATTAACTCACTGGTTCCGATATTCGCTTGTGTGCTATGTTGCAAGGGTAGTTCATAAGCAAAACCTACTTGCAATTGCTTTGCCCGAAACCCAATCAGGCCAATGCAAGTCTTATCACTTCTATACCCCAACCCCAGCCAGGCGGTGTTCAATACCACAGCTTTTACGTGTACCTCAGTAGAGTGAAGAAAAATAGGATTGTACCGATACAACCCGTTTGCAACAATACCCAGTCTTTTTGAGAACGCCTTTCGGATACCGGCCTGTGCAACATGGTGAACATACCCGGCACGATTGAAAAAATCTTCTTTGCTCATCCATGAACCTTGTGTAGCATTTTGAATCGCGTAGCCAACATAAAAGTTAGTGCCAGTAAGGGCCAAACCAATATTTATATCCACCATTATGTTTTTATTAAAGTCTTTGGCAAAATTTTGATAGGCCGGATCATTTTGCGAATTCATTTCCAGCGAACTCATATCCACGCGTTGCATATTGAATGTAGCTGCCGCACCCGCGCGAAGCTTAAGCGTTTTGGACAGATTGATGTTGAATCCATAATTAATGATGGCTTCACTTTCGCGATAAGGACCAAACGTATCGTACAGAAAAGAAAAACCAAAACCGTGGCGTTTCACACTGAAATCGCCCGATACAAAATACGTTTTAGGCGCGCCTTCAAAATCTCTCCAGCGACTGCTTCTGTACGTGGTGGTGATGGTGTTCCCTGAGAAACCCGTCATTGCTGGATTGTAGTAGGAAGGAAAGAATTGAAATTCGGAAAAGTACTTTCGGTTTTGTGCCGAGAGGGAAAGCAGTTGCAATAGTAAAGCAATAAGGAGTAGACTCTTTTTCATTTTTTTAGTTGGTTAAAACGATTAGTACCCCTTGTTTTTTCAGATTAATTTCTTCGACCTTAATGATGTAGAAATAGGCTCCTGCAATTACTTTACCGTTAGGGTTGCGTCCATCCCAGCCTTGTTTCGGATTGTCAGTATGAAACATTAATTTTCCTGAGCGATCGAATACTTTAATATCTACATTTTCATAGCCTAGTAATCCCGGAACGATCCAAAGATCATTGATGCCGTCACCATTCGGTGAAAAGGCATTAGGCACTTGAATGGCTACAGGCTCTTTCGGTTCTTCTGCTTCTTCACCGCTACCTTTTGGGCTATAGTAAATTTTGAATTTACGCTCAACAAAATTGTTGTTTGAGTCTGTGCTTCTCACACGAATAAAAAACTTTTTTTGTTCTTTTAAATAGCTGCGGTCTTTCATTATGAGGATACCAAAGGCAACACTGAATTTGCAATTGTCTGAATCGCCATCACCACTCACCAGTTGATAGTCATGAACAACATCATCGGGATCATTCGTAGTAAAGACATTGGGAGGGAATTCAGGATCTTCAAACGGCCACGAACCCAGTATTGAATCGCTGAGTATAATGTTAGAGGGTGAAAGATTCGGCAATACTGAAATAATGATCTGCGCTTTTTTGTAGGTGTCGTTTAGGCTTTCAGGTGTAAGCAGTAAATCACCGATCAATACATAGTCTTTCGAAACATTACCGTTAAAATTACTTTGATACCAGGAGATAGGTAATGCTTCGCCTTCCCCATTGACATATGTTACTCCGGCTGTTGCCGGCAAATCCAAATCATTAAAGGAAGTACCAAAAGGAACAGTAACAGTGTTCCATTGTTGCACTGTGGAAACATTTCGGCTCGCGTCACCTTGATTGATCGCATCAACATTACCGGGATCGTCTGGAGGCGCGGACTCCATCAGGCTAACCGTAATTGTAATCGCAGTTGAGTTTATACCGTCTGAAATTTGAATGGTAAATTCATCGTTGCCAATGTGTCCTGGAGTTGGATTATAATATAGATTAGCATTGGGCGTGAGGGTGTTTTTCCCAGAGAGGGCAAAGGCAGGAAATCCGGTTAAAGTTCCGAGAGTCGGAGAGGATGTTATCGACCAGGTTAAAAATTGTCCTTTGTCCTTATCTGAAACAGTTAACAAGTAATTTATCTTTTTAGGTGCACTTGCTTGACCGATGGTTATTCCAGCTTCTGTTCCTCTTTCAAAAATTGGGATTTCATTTACTATCTGCGCCTGCGTTTTAAGCACGACTATAATCATTATAAAGATCAATACAAGGATTATACGAGCTCGAATGGAAAGGTCAAGAATTTTGGGGCTTGGATCAGGTATTTTTTTGTCATATGTTTTCATGTGCCAGATGTTTTGGTAGAACAAAAGTGATCCGTTTGAAACACGTTCACGTCAGGCTGCACCTGATTTGAAAAAGATCAGGAAAAAGAGAAATTACTGGCAGAGAATACGTCCAATACGCGTATCAATTGTTTTGGATGGTTGAGTAACGAGGTGGTATGAGACGAATATTTTGTTCTGGTATGCGGTAAGGGAAACCCTGATTCTATTATTCCTCATCGCTAGTTGCAAAAGATCACGCCAGCACAATGACAGCCCGTGTTGCTAACATGCTTCTATATACTAATCGATTTAACGAGCCATAAGTCGATTTCGAAATTCAGTGGTCAAAAGACAGTAATGAATATCTAAACTAACTTTCTGTTTGACCGCTATTGAAAATGTTCCGCAAATAAAAAGGTCTTCAAAAACAGTTTTGTTTTGAAGACCTTTTAAATATCTAATTGCCAGAGAGTACCTCAGGCCGGAATCGAACCGGCACACCTTACGGTACACGATTTTGAGTCGTGCGCGTCTACCAGTTCCGCCACTAAGGCAAATTAGAGTGCCTTTAACTCATTTGGGTTGCAAATATGTATAAACTTTAGATGTTCCGCAATTTACAGTTCAATAAATTTTACCATTGAAAAGGCTTGTGTTTTAGCTGAGAACAACGGCTTCACACTACTCCACACTTTTTTAAAAAGTTCTGACCTACGATAGTTTTCCAAATCACTGGCGGCAGTCCACTCACTCACAGTGGTGTAGCAAAGTGGATCGTGTTCATCTTTCATCAACCTAAGTTGTGTACAGCCCGGAAAATTGCGAATGGCAACTTTATTTTCATTGAAAATCTCGAGAAATTCTTCCACTCCTGCTTTTGTAAAGTTCATCCGTACAATACGTGTTATCATGAATTAATGATTTAAGATTTACGAGGTACGATTTACGAGTTCAGATTCGTCATTTTGGGTATTCTCTTACGTCCTTCCCGAAATCATAACTCAAAAATCGTGGATCCAACATTTTTCTTATCCCTCATCAAAAATAATATTCACCGTACTATCATATCCTAAGCCCAGCAGTTCGGAAGCATTACCTTTATAAATACCGATCTCCAATAAGCTCATGCTATTAAATACAATGAAACATTCTCCATGATCGGCCTGATTGTAATTTGTTTGGATACGCCTGAATTTCTCTCCGCCAAATTGAATGGTGTAGGCTTTATCCTTGCTTAAAATATCGAACGCTTCTTTGGGAATGTTTGTAATCAGGTTTCCAAAATGATCAACTCGAATAACGGTTCCGGTAATTTGTTTCTTCGTGGCTTTTACTTGGCGATCCGTCATTTTTTTAAAGGTAGGCATCGGCTTGCCCAAGCTTGTAAGCGCAACACCGCTTGCCAATTTTACAGCAGCCGGTGCAAAAATATCGCGCTCCGGAAAAGTAGTCTCAATGGCATTGATGGAGTTCAGTTCAACAAGGGTTTGATGAGACTTATCTGTTATTAGTCCGAAGAGTCCATTGTCGCATCCCACAAAAAAATGATCTTCTACTTGCAGCGCGATGAACGAATCGCCTCTGTTGCCGGTTGAGTCAACACCCACAAGATGAATGGTACCTTTTGGAAAATCGCGAAAGACAGCGCGCAACACAAAAGCAGCGTGCCCAATATCTGACGGTTTTATTTTATGACTGATGTCTTCAACACGCACACCCGGATTAATGCTGATGATCTTTGCCTTTATTGCCGCTACGTAATGATCGTTTTCGCCAGAATCAGTAAGAAGAGTAACGATGGCCATGCCGTAGATATTCGCTAAATTTGAAACACGAAAATAGTTACTTTTAAGATGGAAAGGCAAGTTTAAGGTTAATCGTTATCGGATAATCGTTAATGGTCTCGCCTTAGAATTGAAAGCTCAGGATTTTAAACATCAAAGCACTTCACCATTTATTGTTGATTACCACACACTCAAAACCCACACTCACGATTAACTTTTAACAATTAACATTAACTGCTCATCATTTTGATTGAAAAAATAGTACAGCTCGAAAATATTTCCCTCATCGATTTTCTGGGAATTGAAAATAAAACCATCGATACTTTATCTGCGGCTTTTCCCAAAAGTAAAATAGTATCGCGTGGCAACGAATTATTAATAAAGGGTCCGACTGATGAAATCAAACTGATTGACGATACTTTAAATTCTTTGATTGATCACTATCACCAATATGGAAAAGTGACGGAAGAAAATGTACGGAATTATCTATACAGTGAAGATGAAATTCCGCACAATGATATCTCAGAAGCAAATGGTGATGTAATTGTTTTTGGTACGCGCGGAAATCCCATTAAACCGAAATCAGTAAACCAGCAAAAGTTAGTGCAGTTGGTAAAAGAGAATGATTTGGTTTTTGCACTTGGTCCTGCTGGTACAGGCAAGACTTACATATCGGTTGCGCTAGCCGTGCGAGCATTGAAAAATAAGTGGGTAAAGAAAATTATCATAACACGGCCAGCCGTTGAAGCAGGTGAAAATCTGGGTTTCCTTCCGGGAGATTTAAAAGAAAAGATTGATCCCTATTTGCGACCGATTTATGATGCGCTGAACGATATGATTCCGTTCGAGAAGTTAAAGTATTATATGGAGCGCGAAATCATCGAGATCGCTCCGCTTGCTTATATGCGTGGACGAACGTTAAACAATGCTTTTATTTTATTGGATGAAGCGCAGAACACCACGCCCATGCAAATGAAAATGTTTTTAACGCGCATGGGTCCTGAATCGACAATGATTATTACGGGCGATGTAACGCAAGTTGATTTACCTACTCGTCAGCAATCGGGACTACGAGAAGCTTCGCGAATTTTATCGGGAGTTAAAGGTATTGGGTTTATTGAATTAAACGAGAAGGATGTTGTGCGCCACCGTTTGGTGCGTGATATCATTGAAGCGTATGGTAGGGAGGATAAGTAAAGAGTCAATAGTCAATAGTTGATAGTCTAAAGTCTAGCGCCTAAAGTCTAAATAATTCTACATGGTTGCATGGATACCCTATCCGTTTGTACGCATCGTTGTATTTTTTATAGCGGGCATTGCACTGGGTATTTATCAACCCGATATTGTAGATGAGTCATTAGTCCGAATTTTCATAATCATATTTGTTTTTCTATACATCGTTCTTTTTTTCATTAAGCAAAGATTGAATAAAATTATTTATGGTTTTATCGGACTCGCCATTATTTTTCTGGCGGGATATGGTCATCTTCTTTCACAAACCGATTCTCGACAAGAGCGTCATTTCATCCATACGCAAAAGCCAATTGAATATTACACGGCTGTAGTTTCAAAATATGCGGAAGAAAAAGAAAGATCGTGGAAGGTAGAAGTCAATTTACTTGAATTAAAAAGAGAGCGGGCTTGGAAGAAGAGTGAAGGCAAAATACTTTGTTATTTTCCGAAAGAAGATTTTGCAAATTCATTTCAATATGGTGACATCTTACTTATTAAAGGCAGTGCTCAAATTGTACAATCGCCATCAAACCCGGGCGAGTTCGACTACAAGCGATTCCTAACTTTCAGAAATACCTATCACCAGCATTTTATTAAAAAGGAAAATGTGAAACGGATCGGTAATGATCCGCCCAATTACCTTATCAATTACTCCATCAAAGCGAGGCAGTGGGCTGATGCCACACTTCGCGCGCATGTAAATGGGGAACGTGAGCAAGCTATTGCTTCTGCTTTAGTATTGGGTGTAAAAGACGGACTTGATAATGAATTATTAAATGCCTATTCATCTACCGGTGCCATGCATGTGTTGGCGGTGTCTGGTCTGCATGTTGGCATTGTGTATTGGATTGTTCTTCTTTTGTTTAAACCGATAAATAAATTAAAATCCGGAAAATGGATTCTCGCTATTGTGAGTTTAATTTTACTTTGGGCATATGCTTTTGTTACAGGTTTATCGCCTTCTGTGCTTCGCGCTGTTACCATGTTTTCGTTTATTGCATTGGCGCGTCCGTTAAATCAACGAACCAATATTTATAACACACTTGCAGCTTCTGCATTTTGTTTGTTGTTGTATGAACCTTACCTCATCATGTCGGTGGGCTTTCAACTTTCATTCTTGGCTGTGTTAGGTATTGTCTATTTACAACCTGGGCTGTACGCTATGATGGAACCACGACAAAGATTTTGGGATGAAGTTTGGAAAATTACCTGCGTTTCTGTCGCTGCTCAAATCGCTACCTTTTCGTTGGGATTATTATACTTCCATCAATTTCCGAATTACTTTTTTGTTTCGAATCTCTTTGTGATTCCCGGTGCATTCGGTGTATTGCTTGCAGGCATTGTTGTATTGGCTACTGCATTTTTTTCGCCTCTTGCCGCATTCTTTGGATTGATATTGCAAGGGTTGATCAAAGCCTTAAACTTTGTTGTATTTACCGTGCAAGATTTTCCTTTTAGCTTAACAGAAAATATTTACATCACAACGTTTCAATGTTGGATGATTATGCTGTTCATTATCTCGTTTGTCTTATTTGTAGAGTTTAAGAAATTCGCCTATCTAATGGTTACTTTTAGCTTTTCAATGATAATAGCCATCTGTTCTTGGACGCATTACATTAAGGACGTAAACCAGGAGAAAATTACGATCTATAATGTGTCTCATCATAGCGCTTTCGATTTGATTGATTGTGGGCAGAGTTTATTTTTTACAGATTCTGTTTTATATAACGATCAAGAGAAGTTACGTTTCCACATTCGACCCAACCGATTGATTGCCGGAGTGAATGGTATTCTGCCAGGATTTGAAAAGCTGAATGCTATATTTAAAAAGAATGGATGTACGATTTTAGTGTGGAAGCAAAAAACGATTCTTATATTGAGTCAAAATAAATTTACCATACCTAAAAATGTAACGGTCGATTATCTAATTATCTCGTGTAATGCGATTAACAGTCTTGAAGTAATTCAAAATCAAATTTACGCTGATAAAATTATTTTTGACAGTAGCAATTCAACGAGGTATGTTGACAGAATGCTGCAACAGGCAAATGAATTACAGATGGAGGTGTACTCTGTTTTGCATAGTGGAGCTTTTAACATTACGATTTAAATTATTTTTATGATCTATATACAATACACTATTTTAAATCGAATTGGATTCATCACACTCAACAGACCTGAAAAACGCAATGCACTGTCGCATGAGGTTATATCAGAATTGAAAGAGGCATTTCTGCAGGCAGAAATGGATGAGCAAGTAACGGTAATTATTCTCAAAGCGAATGGTGATGCATTTTGCGCAGGAGCAGACCTTGCCTACCTGCAGCAACTTCAACACTTTACACAGGAAGAAAATCTTGCCGATTCAAATCATCTAAAAGAATTGTTTCTTCAAATCTATACGCTAAAGAAAGTTGTCATCGCTCAAGTGCAAGGTCATGCGCTTGCTGGTGGTTGTGGTTTGGCATCGGTGTGCGATTTTGTTTTTGCAATTCCCGAAGCAAAGTTTGGATATACTGAAGTGAAGATTGGATTTATACCTGCCATTGTTATGATCTTTCTTCTTCGTAGAATAGGAGAGGGCAAAGCAAAACAACTTTTACTTACCGGTGATTTAATTTCGGCAGAATATGCAAAGCAACTTGGTTTGGTAAACACGGTAGCCTCTTCTGATACAATTGAGAATGAAACAAAAATGTTTGCTCAGCGATTAATTGAAAACAATTCAGAACATGCAATGATGCTTACAAAGAAAATGATTTCGCAGGTACAATCGATGACAATAGAGCAAGCGTTATCGTTTGCATCAGAGATGAACGCAACGGCTCGGGCAAGCGAAGACTGTAAAAAAGGCGTTGACGCTTTTCTATCAAAAAAGAAAATAGAGTGGTAATCTTCAATAGTGAAATTAAAAGCACATCAATAGTACTGCACGCTAAAAAATCTCTGATAAATGTTTTAATCTAGAGGGCTAAAATCATTAACCCTATGAAAAACATTTTTGCATTATGTCTTCTCTTCATTTCTTTTCTCGCTTCGTCACAGAATTATGTGGGCGATAGTTGGGCACAAGTAAATGCGAACAAAGCTGGAACCATTACCTTGGCCTACGTAGAAACGCCAAGTTTTGTGTACAAAGATAGATCTGGAAAAATAACAGGTATCTGCGTTGATATAATGGCCGACTTTGTAAACTGGGTAAACGAAACCAAGTCAGTTAAACTTGGAAGTAAATTCGTTGGTGATGGCTCGAACTTTAAAGGCATGTATGAAAAGGTAAAGGGATCAATCGGTGGGGTATTTGGATTAGGGAATGTGACCATCACCGAAGAAAGAAAGAAGGAGGTGAAATTTAGTCCAGCGTTCATTACCAATTTTGCAATTCTTATAACCAATGGAAGTATTTCAACCCTTTCAAAATTTGAAGACTTACCTGCCACGTTTGCTGGCCTTACAGCGTATGGTGCAAAAGGTACAACGAATGAGAAACGACTTCAGGATTTAAAAAGGAAATATTATCCTGCCATGAAAATGTCTTCTACTACTACAAGTCAAGAAACCTTAGAAAAAGTTGCGTCAGATCCAAAAGGATTTGCCTATCTCGATCTTGCTTTTTATCTCGAAGCCGTGCAGATGAACAAAGGTATTAAGCGTCATCCAATAGGGGACATGGCGGCCGAGCAGTTCGGTTTCATTATGCCCATGAACAGCGATTGGTCTCCGTTGCTGAATGAATTTTTTGATGCTAACGGAGGATATGTTAATTCGCAACAATACAGGTCAATCTTATTAAAACATTTAGGTGAACCGGGAATGAAACTGATGAAGCTGGCCGGAAAATAACTGCATTGTTGTTTACCTTTTACATCATGGAGAATTTTTGCAGGTGTTATGTGAACTAACAACTAACTAAAATTTGTTATTTTCGAGCTTTCTAAAACCATCGATGAAAAAAATTCTTGTTGTTTATTTTACGCAGTCGGGTCAACAGCTTTCCATTCTTAATTCTCTTGTAAAACCCTTGGTAGAGGCCGGGCATCATATTCATTTCGAATCGATAGCGGCTGTTAAAAAATATCCTTTTCCCTGGAGTGCATTTCAATTTTTTAATACGTTCCCCGAAACCTTTATGCAAAAGTCGGTGGCAATAGAGCCACTTTCTGCAAAAGCATTTGAAGAATATGATTTGATTGTATTGGGATATCAACCTTGGTTCTTAACGCCTTCACAACCCATGAGTTCTTTTCTTCAATCTGCTGATGGACAAAAAATATTGAAAGGTAAAAATGTAATTACCATTTTGGGTTGTAGAAATATGTGGTTGGGTGCGCAAGAGAAAGTAAAACAATGGTTGCAAAAAGCAGATGCAACATTAGTAGGGCATATTGCGCTGATAGATAAGAGTGGAAATCTAACAAGCCTCGTTACTATTTTAAGATGGATGCTCGCTGGAAAGAAAGATGCATTTTGGTTTTTTCCAGCTGCGGGCGTTTCAGTAAATGACGTTGAGCATACCGCTGTTTTTGGAAAATTGATTAATGAGGCGATTATATCAGATAATTTTAATTTACTCCAAGATCAATTCAATAAAAATAATGCTGTTGAGATAAAACCAAATCTGATAATGATGGAAAGACGCGGTCAAAAATCATTTTCGATCTGGTCAAAATTTATAGCCGCTGGTGGCAATGTTGATTCGATTGGAAGAAAAATACGTGTTTATGTTTTTATGATTTTGTTACCAACGGTTATTATTATTTTAACACCACTGTTGTGGATACTTTCTGCTGTTACATTAATTGTGAAGCGAAAGCAATTGCAAGATGAAATTACCTACTTTAAGCAAACCTCCTTGAGAAATTCTGCGAAGACAGTGTAAAAAGTATAATGAATAATTTTATTTTCGCACATTCTAACAAAAGTGTTTATCAATCAGTAAATAATGTATGAATCAAAGACGAGTAGTCGTTACGGGTATGGGTGCATTAACGCCTGTAGGTAATACCCTTTCAGAATTTTGGAATGGGTTACTTTCAGCGAAGAGTGGTGCCGCACTGATCACCCGATTCGATACCACGAAGTTTAAAACCAAGTTTGCCTGCGAAGTAAAAAATTATAATCCGCTAGACCATTTTGAAAAACAAGATGTGCGCAAGATGGATCCCTTTACACAATACGCGTTGGTAACATCGGCTGAAGCCATAAAAGATTCAGCGCTTGATCTTGATAAAATTGACAAAACGCGCGTGGGCGTTATTTGGGGATCGGGCAATGGCGGGTTTCAAACCTTTCAAAATGAGGTGATGGAATTTGCAAAAGGCGATGGTACACCGCGAATGAGTCCGTACTTTATACCAAAGGTATTGGTTGATATTGCTTCCGGATGGATCTCTATTAAGTATGGTTTTATGGGCGTTAACTTCACCACTATTTCAGCGTGTGCTACTTCTACAACGGCCATCATAGATGCAATGAATTACATACGGTGGAACAAAGCCGATGTTATTGTTACGGGAGGATCAGAAGCAGCAATTAACGAGGCCGGTATTGGTGGGTTCAGTGTAATGAAAGCATTGTCCACTCGCAACGATGATCCGCAAACAGCATCGAGACCGTTTGATGTTGATCGTGATGGTTTTGTGATGGGAGAAGGCGCAGGCGCCTTAATTCTCGAAGAGTATGAGCATGCAAAAAGACGCGGTGCAAAAATTTATGCAGAAGTTGCAGGTGGTGGTATGTCAGCAGATGCATATCACTTAACGGCTACACATCCGGAAGGAGCAGGCGCAATATTGGGAATGAAGTGGGCGCTGGAAGATGCGAATCTAAAAATTGAAGATGTTGATTATTTAAATCCACATGCTACCTCTACACCCGTTGGCGATAATAGCGAGATGAAGGCGGTGACAAAATTTTTTGGTGATCACACAAAAAAAATGCACATCAGTGCAACAAAATCGGCTACTGGTCATTTGCTTGGTGGAGCCGGAGCTATTGAAGCCATCGTTGCTATTAAATCAATTCAGGAAAGTATGATTCCACCCACCATCAACACCGTTGCGATTGATCCATCATTGCCGCAAGGATTAAATATTGTCTTCAAAGAAAAAATGAGCAAAGAGATCAACGTTGCCATGAGCAATACCTTTGGCTTTGGCGGGCATAACGCTACGGCAGTGTTTAAGAAAGTAAAAGAATAAAATTAGTCCAAGGTTAACAGTCGATGGCGCAATTAAAAAATTGCGTAAATCAACGTTCCAAGTTTCAAGTTTTTTACACTAGCGTGGAACTTGAAACTTTGAACTTGAAACTTTAGACGATTACTCGCTCTTCAAACTATCTACTGGATTTCGTCTCGCTGCTCTAAACGATTCGAAGCTCACGGTTGTCCAGGCAATAATTAAGGCAGTTGCGCCTGCCAGTACAAATACCATTACATCAAAGGTTGTTCGGTATTCAAACCCTTCAAGCCAGTTATTCATAACGTAATAACCTACGGGTATTCCAATGGCGAAAGCAATCAACACCAGCATGATAAATTCTTTTGAAAGCATGTTTACAATTTGAAACACCGAGGCGCCTAGCACTTTACGCACGCCAATTTCTTTATGGCGTTGCTCTGCTGTAAAAGATGCGAGGGCATACAGTCCGAGGCACGCAATAAAAATAGCCAGCCCAGAAAACAATATTACAATGTTTGAAAGGCGATCTTCTGCCTTGTAAAGTTTCGCCATTTGCTGATCAAGAAAAGTATATTCAAATGCAGAAGGAATTGTTTTTCTGTAAATGTTCTCTAGCTGTTTTACAGTTGATGTTAAGTCTTGTGTTTGCACTTTTACCAATAGGTACGTGTAGCCCTCGTTGGGTGCATTGTGAAAACTGTAGGGACCAATTTTTTGATGAAGCGATGCTACATGGAAATCTTCCGTAACTCCTACAACTTCGGAGGGTTGATCAAATCCTTGAATGGTTATTCGTTTTCCAATCGCTTCTTCAGGGCTTAACGTTAAATAATCGGCTGTCGATTTATTAATCACTACCTGTATGGTTGTATCTTCCTTCGTTTTATTTTCTGGAAGTGATCTACCGGCCAATAATTTTATTCCAAGTACGTCCAAAACTTCATAGGTCGCGCGCGTTGTCGCCATACCTGCACCCTCACCTGTTTCACCTTCGCGAATAACATTTCTGCTACTGGTGCCAACGCCCGGATACGACTGACTTCTTGAAACGCGTTTCACTTCTGCCAACGATTCAAATTCTGTTTTGATGGATTCGATTTGCGTACGATCTTTTGCTGCTGAGGTCATTATAGCAATTACCTGTTCAGGTTGATATCCCAATTTTTTATCGCGTATAAAATTCATTTGCTTGTAAAAAATAAGCGAACAAATAATTAATATAATGGAAACAGAAAATTGAAAAACTACCAATCCTTTTCGAATAGTAGATTGCGCACCTGAGCCGGATGTTTTTTGAAGTGCTACTTTAGGAGAGAATGAAGAAAGGTAGAGTGCAGGATAAACTCCGGCAATAGCCGTGAGCACAACCCAAACAATGAAGAAGGAAATCCAGAACCAACTTTGGTTGATGAATGCGAACGAAATATTTTTACCACTAATCTCATTAAATAAAGGCAAGGCAACCGTAAAAACGGTAAGGCTAATCAGCAATGAAATTAGAACAAACACGGATGCTTCGAAATAAAATTTTCGATTGAGTTGTGCGAACGTAGCGCCCAGCGTTTTAGAAATTCCAACTTCTTTATTTCTTCTTTGCGATTGAGCTGTGGTAAGGTTCATGTAGTTTACTGCAGCGATAAGTAAAATGATAAAGGCCAAGCCCGTTAAAATTTTTATTTGTCTATAATCACCATATTCGCTGCTGCCAATCCCCGGTGTTAAGTCTCCGGAATGCAATCGAATATCCAAGAGTGGTTGAAGGTTGATAGAAAACCAACGATCATCTTTTGCGATGTTACGATCTAATAGTTCTTCTATTTTTTTGTTACCGGTTTCGATGTTAACACCTTCATGCATCAGGAAGTATGTATCGAAACTTGCATTACCCCAATTTTGATTTTTTTCTTGGCCAAACCAGTTAGATGAAAACGAAGCTATAAGTTGACACTGCAAAAAGGAATTTGAAGGAAAGTCAGGATATACACCCGTTACTTCTAAGTTCAAGGAATTATCCACTGTAAGTATTTTACCTATCGGGTCTTCATTGCCAAAATATTTTTTTGCCGAAGACTCACTAATAACAATGGTGCCCGGTCTATCCAACACTTTTTCAGGATTACCTTTAATAAGTGGAATGGTAAAGACATCAAAGATTTCGGGATCAGCAAAAAATAGTTTGGTTTCAGAAAATTTTTCGGTGTCGGTAGAAATAAATCCGATGTCACCGAAATTATGATGAAAGACACGAGTTGCCTTTTCTATTTCCGGAATTTCTTTCGCAGCAGTGGGACCGAGTTTATTAGGTGAACCGCCCCACTTCATGGATTGTCCATTCCAATCGGCACTAATCACAGCCCTGTAAATTCTATCTTTCTTTTCGTGAAAACGATCGTAGGAAAATTCGTCAACAACATAGAGGCTAATGGCAAGAAAGGTAATTAGCCCGATTGACAAACCAAGAATGTTAATCAGACTAAACGTTTTGTTTCTGATTAAATTTCGAATGATGATGATGAGGTTGTTGCGGAACATAAATTCGTTGTTAGTTAATCGTTGTTAGTTAATCGTTGTTCATTTGTTACCAGTTGCCAGTCACTGGTTACCGGCATCTGGCAACCGG
>JBBRFY010000089.1:0-16724 GCA_038241205.1 Cytophagales bacterium | reverse complement strand
GCCGTGATATTAAGTTCGGGTAACATACTTCAACCCGAAGATTTTAATTTTAATGTATCACCAACGAAAGAAGAAGGTCAATTGAATTTGGAACAATACAACCTGGAAGAAGTTGAAAAACTTCTCATCCGAAAAGTGTTGAAGAAATATAACGGCAACATAACGCAAGCAGCTTCTGAACTCGGGCTTACGCGGTCATCACTGTATCGCAGACTTGAGAAATATGGACTTTAAGTTAGTTATCCGTTAATTGTTAATGGTGGGTGCGCATAAAGTTCTAAGTAAGTAATACCTTAACCATTAAGAAATCGTCAAAATCCCACCGAAACTAAATAGCCCTCAAGGCTTCCAAATTCCCCACCATTCATAGGTTTCTATTCTTCGGTCTGTATAGGGGTTTTACTGCCCTTTTAGGGTGTTTATGTTACTGCCTTGTTACTGCAAAATTTCATTAAGGTTACTTGAAAGTTCAGGAACCTGACCTTTCCGAAAGTAACGTCATAACATTGCTTTCAGAAAGATCAGGGATGTTAAGCCAATTAGACAAAAGGGCCTCTCTAATAACCCGTTTTAAAATGACATTTATTTTTTTGTGATTTTTCAGGATATTTTTTTGTTGGTTGATTTGATGAGTAGTTTCGGTTAGAAAAAATCAGCAAACAAAACGACTCATTTTAAAAATTACAGGTACACATTGATTTTGAGTTTTTCCGCAAGCCGTTGGAAGTCTACTTTAAAAAGAACAAAGAGAAAGAAGGTAATAAAGGAGGTCGGCCATTCAGAGAGATAAGTGAAATTTTGATGCTTGAAGGATCAGTCACAAAACTTAAAAATCTAAAATCTTTCTCTTATTCAGGAGCAATCGCAAAAGAGAAAAGTGAAAAACTGAATCCCACGAAAAATTTATGCTTGGTAGTCATGCGTATCTGTCCGATATTACAGCTATCCACCTTTTCTGTTTCATTACATCAATTAAGTTAACTCACTACAAAATGAACTTACGGATTTTATCGCTGTTGTTCCTGCTTTTTGTAAGTAGCTCACCGCTTTTAGCGCAATCGAAAATAGACAGTCTACTCGCACGGGTGAAAACCACTCCAGCCGGGCAGGAAAAAATTGACTTGTACGAGAAATTAAGCTCGCTCTACATGGCCATGGAAGTGGAGGATTTTGTCCGGGCTAAAAGTTACGTAGACAGCGTCAAACTCTTGTCCGAAAAACTGCATAGCAGGAAAGGTCATTTTCAGGCACTGTATGGGTACGGCCTGCTGGCTTACTCCCAGGGCAACTACGCTAAGGCTCAGGAAAACTTGCAGGCAGTAATTGATTACAGCAAGGCACAGGGAGATTCAGTGCGGTTGGGCGAAGGCTTTTATCATCTCGCAGTGGTCGATATGTATATGGGCAATTATAATAAGAGCCTGGCCACGCTATACCGGCTGCTGGAGAATGAAGAAAAAGGGAATGACCCCCGAAAAGTCGGTATGCTGCTTAACATGATTGGCATTATACATGATCGCACCAATAAGTTCAACGAGTCAGTAGAAGCATACATACAGGCGGGCAATATGTTTAAAAAGGCCAACCTACCGGTTAGGTATGCCATGAGTCTTCAGAATATGGCGAACATCTATCTTGCTCAGAAAAAGTATGTTCAGGCTGGAAAAACTTACCGAGAGGCACTGCGGATTTCTGAGGAGGCCAAGATGCCGATTATGGTTGCTACCGTCTTGGGAAATCTGGGAAGATTGAATGTGGCCATAAATGAATACGACCAGGCACTTACGCATAACCTACGGGCACTGGTGATCTGGCGGCAACATACCAAAAAACACTCGCTAGCCAACTGCCTGAAAAATCTCGGCAACACCTCGCTGAAACTCAAACAGTATGCGCAGGCCAGTACCTATTTAAACGAAGCCTTGCAGATCGCTTTGGAAATTAAGGTTGATCTGCTGCTATACGATGTGTATTCGGCCATCCAAACCTTACACTTGGAACAGAACGATTTCAAACAGGCGTATCATTTCTATTCTTTAGCGAATGAAATGAAAGACAGCCTTTTCACCGAAGGTAAAATTAAAGAGGTCAATGATCTTCAAGTAAAATACGAAACGGAGAAGAAGGACAAGCAGATTGCCTTGTTGGCAAATGAAAAGGCAATCCAGACCCAGGAAACGCAGCGGCAGGCCACCTTAAAAAATGCTTCCATAGGAGGATTGTTACTGGTAACTATTATTGCGCTTTTAGTTATCTTTTTACTACGACAGAAGACGAAAAACGATAAATTACTTTCGGTCAAAAATCAGGAAATTAAAGAGTCGAATTTGAAACACGAAGTAAGTGAGCTTGAAATGAAAGCGCTGCGAGCCCAAATAAATCCGCATTTTATTTTTAACTCCATGAACTCCATCAACACCATGATACTGGAAGGTGATGCAGATGGCGCATCGCATTACCTGGCAAAATTTTCTAAGTTGATCCGTCTGATTTTAGAAAACTCTGAAAACAATTCCGTCTCTTTACAGAATGAATTAGCCATGTTGGAATCGTACATACAATTAGAAAACCTTCGGTTTAAAGGACGTATTAATTATAACATTCAGGTAAGCGAAACGATCGACAAGGAAAACACCAATCTGCCTTCTATGGTCCTTCAGCCGTTTGTAGAGAATGCCATTTGGCATGGCCTGATGCACAAACAATCAGATGTAAAAGGTATAATTAATATCGCTATAGCGGAAGAAGATGATATGCTTCTCTGCACGATTGAAGATAACGGGGTAGGTCGTGATCGCGCTGTTAAACTGGAAGAAAAGTCGATTTTAAAAACGAAATCTATGGGTGTGCAGATTACCGAAAACCGGTTGAGATTATTAAATAAAAATAGGTCGACTAAATTAATTCAAATTATTGATTTGAAGGATTCTTATGATAAGGCTTCTGGTACCCGTGTTGATATTCGTATTCCATTGAATTAAATTGTATGATCAGAGCAATAATTATTGACGATGAAGAAGATGGCAGGGAAGGCCTTAAACTTACGTTAAAAAAATACTGCCCCGAAATAATCGTTGAGCATATCTGTGAATCGCCCGAGCATGGTGTGGAGGTAATCAAATCTAGCAAACCTGATTTAGTATTTCTGGATATACAAATGCCAAATATGTCGGGGTTCGATTTATTGCAACAAGTAGCACCCGTTAATTTTGAGGTCATCTTTGTAACGGCACATGATCAGTATGCTATTAAAGCAATAAAATTTAGTGCGATTGATTATTTACTCAAGCCCATAGATATAGAGGATCTGATGCAGGCAGTAAAAAAGGTAAAAGAACGCCTTACCCTAGCGCCTAACACATTCCGGTACCAATCGATTTTAAACAACATTCAATATAAATCCCGAGAAATTGAAAAGCTAGCCGTGCCAACACTGGAGGGCATTGACTTTTTCGAAACTCAAGAAATTATTTTTTGTAAGGCTGATGGAAGTTATACTGTACTTTTTTTCAAAGGCAATACCAGCAAAATCGTTTCCAGGAACCTAAAAGATTTTGAAAGCCTTTTGACAGAACCGGCCTTTTGCCGCGTACACAATGCTGCCCTGATCAATATGAAACACATACAAAAATATGTAAAAGGGGAGGGTGGTTATGTGATATTAACGGAAGGCCATAAAGTAGATATATCGCGGAGAAAGAAAGAAAGTTTTCTGCTGTTACTGAACAGGATTTAGAGTACAAGTCGTCATCCGATTATACCCGACTAAGCTGTGGTAAATGCAGTTTATAGTTTATCCATTTATGTCGCTAGCACCACCAGCTACGAAGTGGAAACCGCCATGCACGAAACCGCGTATTTTTTACATTGAATACCCTCTACTTTCACAGGATAATTTTGACGGTTATACCTATGAAAATATCGACTCAGGTTCTTACATATTACTTTCTGATTTTGCAAGCAGGCCTTTGTCTTTTCTCCTGCAATCCGGACGAACCTGAAACTGAGCCCGGAACACAAAATCCTGCTGACACCATTACTGTGGCAGACTTAGATAATTTTTCTGATTATCTGCAGTTTTTTGAGGCCACTAAAAAGCTGGGTGAAAGTCCGGCTGCACCAGCCGGTTCCACGCTAAAAATCAGCATTAAAGATACTTTGTATCTGGTAGGAGGCTTGGAAGTGCCCATAAAGTTTTTGCACAGGGATACCACAAAAAATGTGGCCGGTGCATATGTCCAGGTCATTAGTATGGTTGGTGGTGGTAGTCTGGCAACCTATTTTTATGACGTGCCGGAAATAACGGAAGTAGCCCAAAGTGATACCGTATCCGTTGTCTTAGTTGGTATTGACTGGGATGGCCTCAAAGGTTTTTTGGGTGTGCCTCCGGCCGGGCTTGACAAACCGCTTACCTTTGATATTACCGTCACTCCTTATGATGAAACCGGCCAGCCGCTTGATGAAACAGTTATACCTGTTGTAGTAGATGATCAGAGTGATTCCGAGGAATTAGGCTCAGGTTCCTGTCCACTGGTGCTTCCTGAAGGCGAGCATTGGAAGTGGGATTGGACACTTACAAAGATCTCAGGCATAACGACCAGTGAATCTACTCCTGATGCAATATCCGGTGGCCAGTTTATTAATGGATGTTGCGTAGATGGTGTTAGCGACTATAGTAGTCTCGTCTGTCCACCTAATACGCCTAATCATAGAAGGTTATATTTTAACACTTATTATCAGGCACGCTATGAATCGATAATATTTAAGGCAGACGGTACGTATTCAAGAATAACGGAGGAAAGGTACGCTAATCCGGATCCTTGGATAAGCGATTTTTGTGGTAACGGTGAAGGGAAAATTGAGGAAAAATCCTTTATTCAACTTACTAAAGGAAATTGGGTAATGGAGAGAAATGTTTCAACGCCACAAAGTTTAAGGGATTATAGCAAGGGCTTTGATACAGGCGATTATCTCCGCTTAACACCAACTTCTGTAACACCCAGTGGTGGTTTCATCAAAACCAGAGGAGGTTTTATATGGCAAAATCCTTGTCCTTCTCCTTCTTCAATTGAGCTGCCAGCGCCAGGCATACTTGGGTTGGTCACTCCTGACAGTGGAGGTTCCGATGGTGGAGGCAATCAACTTGTTTTCAAATTCTTCAAACGAAGTATACTGGCGGGTAGTAATGAGGATGAGTGGTTCGCCTTCTTATAAAAGGTGTATTAGGTAAACCTATTACCTTCTTCGCTCCTTGTTCAAATGCAGAGCCTGTACTTAATATTTTAATCTATTAAACCGTGAAAAAATCAACCCATTTAATGGCAGTAAGCCTTTTTTTATCTCTTCTATGGAGCGGATGTAAAAATAGTGACGAGGTGCACAATCCAATTATTCCTGCGCCCACCATTACCGAATTTTCTCCAACTTCCGGATCAGCAGGAACGAATGTAATTATTGATGGTACCAACTTTTCAACAACTGCTACTGGTAATATAGTAAAGTTCAATGGCACAACAGCCACAGTTTCGGGCGCTACCGCTACCAGCCTAACGGTGAGCGTACCGGCCGGTGCAAGTTCCGGCAAGATTACAGTCGAGGTAAGTTCTCAAACCGCCACCTCCACCAGTGATTTTAAAATTGGGCAAGCGCCAATCATCGTTGGTTTTTCCCCGCGTACAGGAACAGCCGGTACCACTGTAATTATTACCGGTGTTAATTTTTCTACCAGTATTGTCAACAATCTGGTGAAGTTCAATGGTGCACTGGCTCTGGTAACGACAGCCACGGCTACTAGTCTTACGGTGAGTGTGCCGGAAGATGGCAGTACCGGCAAAATTACCGTGCAAGTGGGTTCCCAAACTGCTACTTCTGCCGAAGATTTTGTGTATGAAACACCAGTAACTTTAACAGTAAGCACATTTGCCGGCAGTGGCGAAATCGGCTCTACCGATGGCATTGGCACTGCTGCCGAGTTCTTTGGTCCTCATGGCATAGCGATAGATGCTGCAGGCAACCTCTATGTGGCCGACTTAGGAAACCACGTCATTCGCAAAATTACCCCCGAGGGTACAGTAACTACATTGGCTGGAAGTGGCGTTGCCGGGTTTGCCGATGGCGTTGGCACTGCTGCGCAATTTTCTGGCCCCACAGGCATAGCACTGGATGCTGCTGGCAACATCTATGTGGCCGATCAAGCCACTCAACGTATTCGCAAAATCACGCCCACCGGCACAGTTAGCACATTGGCTGGCAGTGGCGCATATTCTTTTGGTGGTGCACCGGGTGGTTATGCTGATGGCAATGGCACCGATGCCAGGTTTTTCTTGCCCAAAGGTTTAGTAGTAGATGGTTCAGGTAATGTATTTGTGGCCGATCACCTCAACAACCGTATACGCAGGGTGACTCCTGCTGGCGTGGTCACTACCTTTGCTGGCAGCACATTGGGTTCCGCTGATGGAACAGGTGCAGCCGCACAATTTAACAGACCTTCAGGGATTGCCATTGATGCCGCGGGCAACCTCTATGTGGCTGATGAATTTAACAGTAGCATCCGCAAGATTACACCTACGGGCACAGTGAGTACATTGGCCGGTGGCACGAGTGGTTTTGCCGATGGAGATGGCACCGCTGCACGGTTTAATAGGCCACAAGGAATAGCAGTAGATAATGCAGGAAATGTCTATGTAGCAGATGCAGTAAATGATCTCATCCGCAAGATTACACCAACCGGTACGGTAAGCACGCTGGCCGGTGATAGTAAACGCTTTGGTGGTTATGAAGATGGCCCTGCGGAGGATGCGCTGTTCAGTGCACCTTCGGGCATAGCCATAGATGCCTCGGGCAATATTTATGTAGGCGATGCAGCAAACAACAGGATCCGTAAGATTCAATAATGACAGTACCCGTAAAATAATTTCACAAATATGTTGGTGAAGGCAGAAGAAGCTAACAAAAATGAAAATCCTACTCTTCTTCACTTGCAGATGACAACGATTGTTACTCGATGAAACGGCAAGACCGGATTTGAGCAAAAATTATTTCTCTCTACCCAAATAGACGGCCTTCCATGCAAAGAGACGCTATAAGACTTGAAAGTTTTTTTAACAAAGTGCGAGAAAAGGAATATCCAGCACTCAACAAATCAGGTCATGTTTATTTAGATTATACAGGAGGGAATATCCATCCCGCATGCCTTCTTGAAATGCATCAAAAGTTCTTGCAAAATGCGGTTTATGGGAACCCCCATTCTACGAACCCATCGTCACAATTGTCAGAAAAATTTATAAACGAAGCCAGGCAAAGTGTACTTGATTTTTTTAATGCTCACGATTATCATTGTGTGTTTACTCCAAATGCTACCGGGGCCTTGCAAATTGTTGGGGAATGTTATCCTTTTTCGTCCAACAGTCATTTCTTGTTTACTTCCGATAACCATAATTCAGTAAACGGCATCAGGGAATACAGCCAGAACAATGGAGGTAGTTATTCTTGTTGTACACTAAATTATGAAGACCTTACAATCAATACAGCGGAATTAAATAATCAGCTAAGCGCGCATTATAATAAGGAAAATAAATTGTTTGCGTATCCCGCCCAATCTAATGCTTCTGGGGTTCGGCATTCCCTTGAATGGATTAAAAAGGCTCACGATCAGGGATGGGATGTATTGCTGGATGCTGCTGCTTTTGTTCCTACCTCAAAACTGGATTTAACAGTGTTTGATCCAGATTTTGTTTCCCTGTCTTTTTATAAAATTTTTGGCTACCCTACGGGGATAGGATGTTTACTGGTCAAAAAATCAAAAATCAACAAGCTTGTAAAACGATGGTTCGCAGGTGGAACGGTTGCTCTATCGGCCGTTGGTCATAATGGTCACTTCTTAAAATCAGGACACGAAAGATTAGAAAATGGCACGGTTAGTTATTTAACCATTCCAGCCATTACGAACGGACTTAATTTTATTTCAGCAATTGGAATTGAGAACATTACCTACCGGATAAAAGATCTCTCAGAATTTTTTATAACCAGACTACTTACACTTAAACATACGAATGGTGTGCCCATGATAAAACTATATGGACCCACGAATACAGAAAATAGGGGTGGCACTTTTTTAATTAACTTTTTTGATCCCGATGAGCAACAGTATCCTTTTAACGATATAGAGCAAATGGCCAATAGTGAAAACATCTCGCTTCGAACCGGATGCTTTTGTAATCCCGGTATTGATGAAATGAACTACCGCATTTCAGAAATTCAATTGAAAAAATATTTTACCAGTAGATCCGATGGCGATTATGATGATATGATAGATTTTCTTGGCACCATGAGAGGCGCTGTGAGAGTGTCTATCGGTTTTCCAACGACAAGATCCGACCTTGATAAATTTTTACGGTTTGCAAAAACAAAGTTAGATAGAACGGTGTCTCAAAACAACACCAGCCCTTCCCGCCTCTTATAGCATACACGGTACACAAAATTCAGATATTCTTCATTTGAAAAGTTACATTGTAAAACGAAATAGCTGGCTACGCAACAGAGTGAGGTATTGCATTTGGGCTTTCCCATAAGTACTGTAGACTGATATTTTTTTAATTCCTTATTATTAAACAATAGTGTCCTAAACGTTTTGCGTTAGGAAAGTAAATGATCAATCCCATTGAAAGGGTAAAGGTTTTTGAGATTTTCAGAAGAGTATCCCCTGTATATTTATTAGTGGTTCAGGCAAGACAAGGATGGTTATCAGGGCAGTCCATATTTGTATCATCACTGCATTTTCAGTGGTGCCTATAAATGTTTTGATGTGTAACAATTGTTTGATCTCGCGAAAGAATATTTCTATCTGCCAACGGCTTTTGTAGAGTTCGCTAATGATGTTTGCTGTCCAGGATAAATGGTTGCTGATGATTTCTATGGTCTGATGGTTCACATAATTTTTTGGAGTACTTCTCTTTAGAGGCTGCGTTCTTTAACTCTATAATCTCGTCTTTGAGTATATGGGAATGGCTGTTTTCAGGGAGTTCGTTTTCTTTTACGCTAACGTATTGAAGGTTCTCCTCAGGGCGGATCATAAACTTTACCCCCTTAATTGACTATTAACCATTAACTTTTTTCACCTCGAACAGATGATTCCAAATTCTATATTCTAATTTCTATATTCTACTTTTGCATTTAATCCCTTCCGATCTTGAATCTTGGCTTTAATGATTTTCGTGCGCGTGCAATTCTAAGAGTAATCTTACTTGGATTAACCTTGTCTGCACTCATGTATATGATCACCCGATCGAACATGATTTTCGCTGCAGTGCTTACTGGCTTTATTATCATATTTCAGTTGGTAGAACTTTTTCGGTTTGTTAGTCAAACGAATCGAAAGCTTACGCGATTTTTAGAATCGATAAAGTATTCTGATTTCATTTCAGGATTTGCAAACGACAACAAACTGGGAACAAGTTTTAGAAATTTGAACACGGCCTTTAACGAAGTACTAGAAGCTTTTCGAAAAGCGCGATCTGAAAAAGAAGAACATTGGCAATACCTTAACTCGGTTGTTCAACAAGTACGCACCGGTATTTTATCATTTGATACTGATGGTAATGTTCAATTGGTAAATGCAAATGCCCGAAAATTTTTGAATGTCATCAGCATAAAAAATATTCAAGAATTAATTTCAATTAACCCTAAACTTTACCACGCCATAAACAGTGTTGCCCCCGGAAAAGGCGAATTGTATAAAGGCGAAAATGATATGCGCTTAACGGTTCAAGCTACCGAACTGCGCATTCGTGGAGTAGATGTAAAGCTGGTAACGCTTCAAAATATTCAACCCGAACTTCAGCAACAAGAACTGGAAGCATGGCAAAATCTTACGCGAGTTTTGCGTCATGAAATTATGAATTCCATTACGCCTATCTCTTCTTTAACATCAACCTTACGGGAGATTTTAGACAAGGAAATGGAGAAGAAAGAAAATCATTTTGAACTTCAGCAAGAGGGTGCAGAAGATTTGCGCGAAGGGCTAAGTACCATCGAAAATAGAAGTAAAGGTTTGATTAAATTCATTGATGCGTATCGCGAATATACTTCGTTGCCGAAACCCATTATCGTTAGTGTGCGCTTAAAAGAATTAATTGAGAAAGTAGCGCAACTTCTTAAAACGGATTTAAAGAAAACGAAGATTGACTTTCAATATGTATGCAGTTCTGAATACCTTACCATTCAGGCTGATGCCGAAATGATTGAACAAGTTTTAATCAATTTATTAAAGAATGCAATAGAAGCTTTGAATGAAACGGAAAATCCCTACCTACGACTCATTGGAAGGTACGATGAAAATATTGTAAAGATTGAAGTGATGGACAATGGCTCAGGTATTATTAAAGAAGCAATCGATAAAATTTTTGTGCCCTTCTATACAACAAAACGAACAGGTTCCGGTATTGGGTTAAGTCTTTCGCGGCAGATTATGCAAATGCATAACGGCTCTATCAATGTTGAGTCAGAGCCCGATGTGCAAACCATTTTCACACTGCGGTTCTAGTTTAAATTGTTTGCTGTGTCTTACCTTTTTTGAAAAATATTTGAGTCATTTCTACAGTACAAAAAAAACGGTATTAATATCCCGATAGGTAAATGGTTTTAGTATTGAACAAAGTGAGATATGGAATTGTTAACCGATAAATGGAATTCAATGGCATCAATCAGTCTTGACCTTATCGAACTTCTTCGTAAAGCAGCAAAGAAAATTGCAACCAGCAACCAATATCAATGGGGACACATGGGGCTTTGTAATTGTGGATTTCTTGCGCAGGAAATTACAAGTCTAAAAAAAGAAGAAATTCATGCACGCGCGATGCAACGCCATGGCGATTGGAACGAACAGTTAAATGACTATTGTCCTACAAGCGAATTACCGATGGATGATTTAATTTCAAAAATGCTGGCATTCGGTTTCGATTCAGATGATCTTAAACATTTGGAAAGACTTTCTGATGGAGAAGTGCTACGAGCATTGCCTATCCAAGAGCGAAATCTCATGAAAAATACAAAGGAAGATGTTGCCAAATATCTCAATACGTGGGCAACGGTATTAGAATTAAAACTCATCGAAAAAATTACCTTACCGATTATTAACAAGGTGATTTTGGAAGTTTAAACAGAATACAATCTTTAGCCCTGTTATGCTGATTTACAAACACAAAATAGTTTTTGAGTAATACTTCTTCAATCAATCCACTTTTTTGAAGCACATTAATTGATGCTATGTTCTCCAGATCAACAAAGGTTTGAATACGCGTTACTCCGTTAGTCTCGCTAAGAAGTTTCATAATGCTATTACAAACTTCAGTGGCATAACCTTTCCCCCATTGTGTCGGGCTTAAGATATATCCGAATTGAATTTTCCCATCGTCATTTATAATACCAAAGCTACCGATTAACCGATTTGTTTCTTTTTGGCGAATTGAAAATCCGTAATCTTTCCCTTGACCCCAAGCATGTATAGCATAGCGCAGAAAAGTCCGGGTATCGTAAAGGGATTGATGCGTTGGCCAAGAAACAAATTTTGTAGCTTCTGGTTTGCTGGCATAGGTATAAAATATTTCTGCGGCATCTTCGTATCTTAGCCGCTGCAAAATCAATCGCTCGGTTGAAAGTTTCTCCGGAATATTCAGTTGAACCATAGTCAAATAAACATCGAATGGCCAAAGACAGCAACATTGTTCACCAATATTTTAAAAAGGAATTTGAAGGCACTCAAATTTTGATAAAGGTAAATCCTATTGAATTTAAAGGCATAGAAATTTCTATTTCTAAAAAGGGCGAAACCGAGATGCGTGAACTTGAATTTGACAGTGAGATTTTTGAAGACTTGAAGAGGGATGGCTTTGAACCGTCTAGCGCGTTGGAGTTTAATTTATACTTCGCAGGACTTGCTTGAAGTAGTTGCCAGTTTCCGGTAACCGGCAACCCATGGTCTTACTTTGAAATAATTTTGTCTTTAGTTTTTGAATTCGTTATTCATCGCGCCAAGGTTTTTCAAACATTTTTGATCTGCATTACCAATTTCCAAATATCAATTGTAGATTCGCACCGGCAAATCGGCACGACCAGCTCCTGCTGAACTCCCCCAGGATCGGAAGGTAGCAAGGGTAAGTGGTTGAGCGGTGCGATGTTCGGTTTGCCACTTTTTTCTCTCCCCTATATAGAAAAATAAAATCCACTGGACTTGGAGAGGTGTTTCTGAACCTCAAGAAAGACAAGTTTTGAGCTGCCGTCATCCGCAACCTTCTTCTGTTATCCTGCTTTTTGGGCGAGGTCCCGTAAGGGTGAGGCCTGATTTTGGATGAAAGCTACACTCGGTATTGTATACATGTTAGGTTCAGCAAACGTGTCCCAAACCCAAGTGGATTTCGTTACAAATTTAACCAAACAGAATACATCAATGGGTGAATACAAAAAGTTTTTTCAGATAAATTTTGCAATCGAAAGAGATGCGTTTAAAATATCTTTTTCAGTTACATTCACTATCAAAGCTTGACCTAAAAGAAGAAGTCTCTATTTTTACGGTCAACCTATGAAACCTAAAATCAACTTCACCCCCGGCCCTTCACAACTTTACTTTACTGTTGAAGATCATGTGCGAACTGCTTTCCGCGATGGCATTCCGTCTTTGTCGCATAGAAGTAAGCAGTATGAGGCCATTTATAAAAAAACAGTAGATGGTTTGCGCGAACTATTAGGCCTTCCTTCTAATTATCATGTTCTCTTTACGGGCTCAGCAAATGAAATATGGGAACGCATACTGCAAAATCTTGTAGAAGAAAATTCATTTCATTTTGTTAATGGATCATTTTCAAAACGCTTTTACGAAATCGCGCAGCTTCTAAATAAAAAGCCGATAAAGGTAGAAGTAGAAATGGGAAAAGGCTTTGATGCGAACATTACAATTCCCTCAAACACCGAACTCATTGGCATCACACACAATGAAACCAGCAGTGGAGTTTGTCAACCATTGGAATATATGTATGCCATTCGAAAACAAAATCCCAATACCTTAATTGCGGTAGATGCTGTTTCGTCCCTACCCTATCCTGATTTTGATTACAATCAGTTTGATTCTGTTTTCTTCTCTGTTCAAAAAGGATTTGGATTACCTGCCGGACTTGGCGTTTGGATGATAAACGATAGATGTATCGCGAAAGCAGAGCAACTTCTTTCAAAAGGAATTTCAATCGGATCGTTTCACAGCATTCCTTCTTTATATTCTCATACCATAAAAAATCAAAATCCTGAAACGCCCAATGTCTTGGGGATTTATTTACTCGGACAAATAGTGGAAGATTTGATACGAAGAGGAATTACAAACATTCGAAAAGAGACGGAGTACAAAGCAGCGATCCTGTATCAAACCCTAAATCAACATCCATTATTAAATGCATTTGTAAAAGATGTTGCGCTGCAATCGAAGACGGTAATTGTTGCCGATACTGGTGAATATACCGAGAAGGTAACGAACGCTTTACTTGCAAAAGGAATGCAGCCCGGTGATGGATACGGCTCAAATAAAAAAACACAACTTCGTTTTGCAAACTTTCCAACCCATTCGAAAGAACAGTTTGAGTTGCTGGTTGACACTTTAAACGAGTTCCAAGTTTAAAGTTTCTGGCTCCAAGTAACAACGCTATCTGTATTGAACCTAGAACATGGAACTTTGAACCTTGCGCTTAGAAAATTGAGTTATTAAACCTTTCCTAACGTAAGAAGTCTAAGATTCGATTTTGATATTATTCCTTGGAGGACACCGAACTTTTAGCAAAGATTAAGAATGTTGAAACCCGAAACTACGGGTTTAATTTGCTTGTGCGCGAATATCAAAAACGCGTGTATTGGCATGTACGTAAAATGGTAATTGACCACGATGATGCTAATGATGTTACCCAAGATGTTTTTATAAAGGTTCACAAGAGCATTCAAAACTTTAGAGAAGACGCGCAACTCTATACTTGGATTTATAAAATAGCCACGAACGAATGCCTTACGTTCTTGCAGAAAAAAAAACGCAGGTTCTTTCTACCGATTGGTGATGTTGAACGCGAATTGGTAGCAGCACTTGATAATTCTCCGCACATTTCTGGTGATGAGATTCAACTTAAATTGCAAAAAGCACTTTTAAAATTACCAGATAAGCAACGACTTGTTTTTAACATGAAGTATTTCGATGATATGCCCTACGAGCAAATTTCCGAAATCACGAATACCAGTGTTGGCGCACTGAAGGCGAGCTACCATCACGCTGTTAAAAAAGTAGAGAATCTATTATCAGGCGATTAAACCATTTTAAAATGGCAATGTCAAAGAAACGATTATGAGAAAGCTGGAAGACATACCGAAAAAAGAAATTTTCAATGTGCCTGAGGGGTACTTTGATAAATTGCCCGGCATTATTCAGGCGCGCGTGGCCGCACCTGCAAATGAGCGTAAGCCCGTTTGGTTTTTTGCACTGCGGTATGCATTACCTGTTGTTGTGTTGCTGGCTGTCGGCATGCTTTGGTTTAATCAATCGCATGGCGCAATGGATGTAGATATAATGCTTTCGTCTATTGCAACAGAAGATTTAGTGGTGTATTTAAATAATTCAGAAATGACAACCGAAGAACTTTTGGCAACTGTTTATTTAAGTGATGAAGATGCACATGAAATTGAAGGTAATGTGTATCAACTCAATCTCGGGAACGAAAATATAGATGATATTTTAACAGAAATGGAATTCGATAATTTATAAGATATGAAAATGATATTAAGAATAGGTTTGGTTTTGCTAATGGCCATTCCGGCTTGGGCGCAAGACGATGACTTGCCACAGGCGCAAGACCCTAAAGTAAGAGATAAAATTAATGCAGCGCGCATTGCCTACATAACAGATCAACTTGGGCTTACACCTGCTGAGGCTGAAAAGTTTTGGCCGATCTATCGCGAGTTTTCACAAAGCCGGATGGAGATAAAACAGCAGTATAGGGAAATGAAAAAAAATCCCGACCCGAGTAAAACGGACGAACAAAATGGTCAGGCATTGGTCGATCTGCAATTTCAAACCAAGCAAAAGGAACTTGATCTTGAAAAGGATTATTCTGGCAGATTGCTGAAAGTGATCTCAGCGCAAAAGTTACGCACCTTGCCCGATGCAGAGAAACGATTCAGACAAATGATTCTGGAACAAATTCAGCGAAGGCAAGGTCAACAAAATCGTCATCGGCAGTTGCGTGATAAACAACAGCAGCAATTGCAAAAACGCAACAACTAACTTTTCGAGATTAATACATGAGTTGGTGTAGATGTTGGCTTTCTACAACCATCTTATCAGCGTCCTCAACCGTTGTGGTTGCTCAGGATGCTGATTCTGTTTTTATACATACTGAAAGTCTGCTTACCTTAGAAGACTCACTTTCCATTTTCAATCTTATTGATAGCTTGTTAAATTGCCAATGCCCGTTGGTTCACAACTGGCCATTCGCATTGGATATAATAGCAACGTACTCTCTGCTGGTCGCACATTAGGAATTGAAAATTTTGGTCTTGCACCAGGCATCTCATTCTATCATATTTCTGTTTTATTTGCTGACGTTACTTCGTACTGGAGTAAATGGCCAAATTACTATAAAGCGTGGCTCACTTATTTTTATTTATCACTGACTTTTATAAATTTGAATACACTGGTAAAGTCTTTGTTTCCTGAAATCCTTTCAGGAGCCCACCTCAGAGAGAGAACAGTCGATAGCAGAACAACCAAATCAGAAAGGCAATAGGTTTATTGTTTTAAAACCTAATTTCAAATAAAAAGTATGGTAATAAAAAAAGCCCCACCAAAGCAGGGCTGAGAAATTCTTCGGCTTATAGCCTTATTGTGATTTGCAAGACAAACGTAATGAAATAATAATAAAGACCAATAATATGAATAAAATATTCGCGCTTGATTTAGGTACTAACTCTCTCGGATGGGCACTACGCAATCCTGATTTGACAGGAAATCAAATTGAAAAGTTTGGAGTTCTGACATTTAATAAAGGAGTTGGCGTTGGTAAAACCGGAGAATACTCTTATGCTGCCGAGCGTACAAAAAAACGCTCTACAAGGCGATTATATCAAGCAAGAAAGTACCGGCTATGGTCAACTCTTGAACATTTAATAAATGACGGGTATTGCCCTTTAAGTATTGCCAACCTAAACAAATGGAGGCTTTACGATAAGGAAGAAGCCAGAAAGAATAATAATGCTGGCCGAGTTTATCCGGTTGATGATAGCGCTTTTGATGCATGGATAAAACTGGATTTTAATGGTGATGGAAAGCCGGATTATACGAGCCCGTATCAATTAAGAAAGGAGTTGGCAGAAATAAAACTGGATTTCAACAAAGAACAAGATCGGTTTAAGTTAGGCAGAGCATTGTATCACATTGCACAACGTAGAGGATTCAAAAGCAGCCGCAAAGGAGCTGATGATGTTAAAGAAAAAGAATCCGAAGACGACAGCGAAATAGCGGACTTGCAGTATTCCGAGAAAAAGAAGAACAAAGTCATTTTAGAACTTTTTGACAAACATCCCAATGCCAAAACGATTGGAATGTTATTCGCTCATTTAGAAGATGATGGTATACGTATTCGTGAAAGTATAGCTCAATATGTTATTAGAGAGAATTTTAAAGAGGAGATTAAATACATCTTTCAATT
>JBBRFY010000088.1:0-16748 GCA_038241205.1 Cytophagales bacterium | reverse complement strand
GATCGGCCAATATGTTCAGAATTTTTAATAGGTAAATGGCTACAATACCCACCAGCACAATAACGACCACAACAAAAACAGAAATCAAATAGAGAGGCAAGAGCGGATCATCCAGAAACGATGTTGTCGCTTTTGGTGTCGTTTCCTGCGCAAAGACAGCGAACGAAAACAGTGTTAAAGTGAGAATAGAAAATATTTTTTTCATAATCCTAAAGGTTAAGATTGGTTTCATTTTTTCGATCGCAGTCATCGATAGGAAGGTTTTCCATTTTTTCTATTAACTTTTTATCGGCAGTAAATACCCAGAGTAAAAGGCAGATAAAAAAAATAAAAAAGATTACGAATGATATAATGGGCCAGATGGCGATGTTGTCTATACTTTGAAGAATGTCTTTGTACATGGCTTTACTTTTTATGGAGTGGTGGTTGGTTGCCGGTTACCAGTCACCGGCAACCGGCATCCGGAAACTGGCAACTAGTTTCATTTTTCTAAAGTTTTCTCTCCTTTAATATCTCTACCCAATCGCTGCAGATATGAAATCAACGCAATAATTTCAGCATCATCTGCAACATCAATTCCATCTTCCTTTAGGGTTGCAGCAATTTCACCGGCTTGTTTTTCAAGATCAGCGTTGGCATCATTTTGATATCCTTCTTCGTATGGAACACCTATTGTTCGCATGGCATTGATCTTTCCTGGCGTAAGACTTTTGTCTAAACTCTGTTCAAACAACCAAGGGTATGCAGGCATAATTGAACCAGTAGAAACTGCATCGGGTGCGAGCATGTGATTGTAGTGCCACGTGTTAGAATATTTTCCGCTTACGCGATGTAAATCAGGACCTGTTCTTTTCGATCCCCATAAAAATGGATGGTCATACACGAACTCACCCGCTTTAGAATATTCACCATAGCGTTCGGTCTCAGATCGAAATGGTCTCACCATTTGTGTATGACAATTCACACATCCTTCGCGGATATAAATATCACGACCATGCAATTCTAAAGGAGTATAGGGTTTTACACTGGCCAGTGTAGGTACATTTGATTTGATTAAAAATGTTGGAACCATTTCAATAACACCGCCAATCAAAATAGCAATAAGTGTAAGCGTGGTGAACAAAATTGGTTTGTGTTCTAAAATTCTATAGTGCCAGCCGCCACTGTTGGCTACAAACTCTTTTGCCAACGGTGCTGCTTCTGCTTCTTCATTGGCAATAAAGTTTCCGGCATATGCGGTCTTAATTAAATTATACGTCATGATGAAGGCACCGATGAGGTATAAAAGTCCACCAAAGGCACGCAACGCATGGAGCGGAAGAATTTGAACAGTTGTTTCTAAAAAGTTTTTGTAAACAAGAAATCCTTCAGCATTAAATTCTTTCCACATTAAACTTTGAACAACACCCGATACATACATGGGCATTGCATAGAAGATGATGCCAAGCGTGCCCAACCAGAAGTGAAGATTGGCAAGTTTGGAAGAGTATATTTTTGTATTCCACATACGCGGCACAACCCAATACAACATTGCAAAAATCATAAAACCATTCCAACCTAATGCACCAACGTGTACGTGGGCAACAATCCAGTCGGTAAAATGGGCAATGGCGTTAACGTCTTTAAGGGATAACAGAGGTCCTTCCAATGTAGCCATACCGTAAGCCGTAATGGCAACCACCATAAATTTTAAAACAGCGTCTTCGCGAACACGATCCCACGCACCACGCAACGTCATCAAACCGTTTAGCATACCGCCCCACGATGGAGCAATCAGCATGATTGAAAAAACCACACCGAGCGATTGCGCCCAATCTGGAAGAGAAGTATATAATAAATGGTGAGGCCCTGCCCAGATGTAAATAAAAATTAACGACCAGAAATGAATGATGGAAAGTCGGTACGAATAAACGGGTCTGTTAGCCGCCTTTGGAAGAAAATAATACATCATGCCTAGGTATGGCGTTGTGAGAAAAAATGCAACGGCATTATGTCCATACCACCATTGCACCAGGGCATCTTGCACGCCTGCATACCACGAATAACTTTTGAAAAGTGTTACTGGTATTTCAAAGGAGTTAACTAAATGAAGAATAGCAACGGTTACAAACGTTGCAATATAAAACCAGATGGCTACGTATAAATGTCGCTCTCTTCGTTTGATGATTGTGCCGATCATGTTCCATCCAAACACTACCCAAATAATAGTAATGGCAATATCGATTGGCCATTCCAGTTCGGCATATTCTTTTGAGGTCGTCATGCCCAATGGAAGCGTGATGACCGCAGCAAGAATAATCAATTGCCAACCCCAGAAATGAATCCAACTCAGTTTGTCGCTAAACATTCTGGCTTTCAACAATCGTTGCAGAGAGTAGTACACTCCGGCAAACATTGCGTTACCTATAAATGCGAAGATGACGGCATTGGTATGCAATGGCCGTATGCGCCCGAAGGTGGTGTACTGAATATCTAAATTAAAAATTGGATTTACCAACTGAAGAGCAGCGGTGAGACCAACCAACATACCTACTAATCCGAACACCACGGTAGCTATAATGAAGGCTTTTACAATTTTGTTATCGTAACTAAATTTTTCGATTTCCATATCGAGTGGCTGAGGTTTAGGAAGAATTTTTACTGCCCTAAAATTATTGCCGTATTTCCCGATGGATGATGATTGTTGTTAGTTGAAAAAATGATTTTTGTCAGTAATTTAATTTTCGATTTTTGCAGCGCTTTGTGATACAAGACGTTCGATATTTTGTGCGCACAAGTTGCTTGAAGCAAGGAGCGTGAAAAATTCGTTTAACTCGTATTTGTCAGTGACCTCGACCACCGATACTAAATCGCCTTGCTAAAAAACTGCGTTTGACTTTTCCTGCTATCCATTCGCTTATCAAATATTGCGCAGATATTTCGAATAAAAGGTTCGCCAAGATTGGTAATGTGTAAACCTTCTTCATTTAAATATAGAATACCTTCTTTCTCCATTTCGCGCAAAGCATGGAGCATTTCAGAATCAACTACGGCTAGCAATAATTCTTGATGCAATTTTCCATTACAGCTAATTTCAAGAATACATTGTTTCAAAAGTAAATCTTCGCTAGTGAGCAGATGACCTTTTGTGATGGCCGTACTATCTTCTTTTATGGCAAGCATGTATGCTTCCACATTCTTTATATTTTGTGCGTAGGCATATTTCGCATCGCTAATGGCCGAAGCACCTAAGCCAATCAGCAAGCTTGTGTTGCTCGTGGTGTACCCCATAAAGTTTCGATGCAACTTGCCCGATACCTGCGCTTTGAACAAAGTATCGTGACGCAATGCAAAGTGATCCATTCCGATGTCAGCATAATCGTTTTTCTTTAACGTATGTCTTCCTATTTCATAGAGATGTCGCTTCAATCCATTAGAAGGTAAATCAGAATCTCCATAGCCACGTTGGCCCGGTTTAAGCCAAGGCACATGCGCGTAGCTATAGAACGCCAGACGATCAGGCCTGAGCGTTAATATTTTATCGATGGTATCTGAAACAGTAAACGGTGTTTGAAAAGGTAATCCATAAATAAGATCATAACTCACGGATTCATAACCAATGGATCGCGCTTGATCGGTTACCCGTTGCAAATTTTCGAAAGGTTGAATGCGATGGATCGTTGCTTGTACTTTTTCATCAAGATCCTGAACGCCAAAACTCACGCGCTTAAATCCAAGATCAAATAATGTTTGAAGATGCTCGAACGTGGTGTTGTTTGGATGGCCTTCAAAACTAAATTCAAAATCATCGTGAATCAGAACATCTTCCAGTAAATAAGTAATGAGCCAACGTAAATTTTTTACTTCGAAAAATGTTGGCGTACCTCCTCCCAAATGGAGCTCGCGTATAATGGGTGTTTTACCAAAAATCTTTTTGTATTCATCCCACTCTTTTAAGATTGCTCTTATATATGGAATTTCAACGCTATGATTTTTTGTGATGCGTGTGGTGCAAGCACAATAGGTACAGAGACTTTCACAAAATGGTAAGTGTATATACAGACTAATTCCATTTTCAGCATTTGATTCATCAAATGATTTTCTAACGGAATCAATCCATTGCTCTTTCGAAAATGAATCTACATCCCAACACGGCACGGTAGGATAGCTTGTGTAGCGCGGTGTAGGAACATCATATTTTTTTATGAGGGATACTTGTGATGGGCTTGCGATCATAATTCAAAGTAATAACAAGCAATTGCACGGCAGTATGATTCTACTCAATCCATTTGATGATTTTTCTCAGTATGCGTGCCGTCATTGCGAGGAACGAGGCAATCCCCTTACTACGAAGTACCTGAAAAAGAAGTGACTACTTTAGAATTTAGATGCGCACTACGCTCCTGTCTTTTTCTTTTGAATTTCATTGCTGGGAGATTGCTTCGTGAGCATCTCCTGCGAGACGCAGGACGCTTGCTCGCAATGACGAGCACTTTTCTTTGGTTTGTCATCAAACAACATTCTAACAGAAGGTGTATAGGTATCATCATACTGACCGCTTTTAATATTCCAATAGAAAATACTTAAAAAGAGAACAGCAATGGTTATACTAATCGCGATAAGCAAAATGATGATACCCATAATTAATAAATTGAATGTTCAAATTCATAACTTTTAAAACGTTCAAACGCTTCCTTATCTAGTGCTTCTCTATGGTTGGGGTGCGCTATCGCAATTAACGCTTTCGCTCGTTGACGCATATTTTTTCCATATAAATACGCAACGCCATACTCCGTAACAATATAGTGTGCATGGGCTCGCGTTGTTACCACGCCTGCTCCCGGTTTCAGAAAAGACGAAATGCGCGAAATACCCTTTGCCGTTATGGAAGGTAATGCAATGATGGGCTTTCCGCCTTCAGAGAGTGCCGCACCTCGAACAAAATCCATCTGCCCACCGACACCAGAAAAATGATACGTACCTATTGAATCGGAACACACTTGGCCGGTAACATCAACTTCAATAGCACTGTTAATGGCAGCTACTTTAGGATTGGTTCGAATAATGGAGGTGTCATTTACATAATCAATATTGAGAACTGCAATCGATGGATTGTCATCAACAAAATCATAAAGCTTTCTGCTGCCTAATAAAAATGACGTAACGGTTTTACCTCTGTATTTTTTCTTGTGCTGATTGGTGATAATACCTTTTTCTATAAGCGGAATAATTCCGTCTGAAAACATTTCAGTATGAACACCCAGTTCTTTATGATTGTTAAGACTTGCCAGAACAGCATCGGGTATAGACCCAATACCCATTTGAAGGGTTGATCCATTTTCAACAAGCGCTGCACAATGCGCACCAATTCGCATCGAAATTTCACTGAGCTCTCCACACGAAATTTCAGGTAGTTCTTGTTCTTGATACACCACTGCATCGAACGAATCAATTTTTACAATACCATCACCCAACGTTCTCGGCATGCGCGGATTGACTTGTGCGATAACATGTTTGGCGGTCTTCACCGCTGTTGCTGCAATATCAACCGAAACACCCAACGAACAATATCCGTGTTTATCGGGTGGTGAGACCTGAACGAGTGCAACATCGATTGGCAATATTCCTCTTTTGAAAAGAATCGGAATTTCACTTAGAAAGATAGGTACATAATCTCCGCGCCCGTCATTCACTGCCTCGCGTATGTTTTGAGAAACGAAGAGTGAGTTGATTCGAAAACTATTTTTGTATTTTTTGTCGGCAATAATAGCATCGCCTTGCATGGAAATACTTACAATCTCAATGTTCCAAAGTTCAGAAGATCGCTCCGCCAATTTGCTTACTAAATAACTCGGTGTTGCTGCGCCTCCGTGCACAAATACACGGTCACCTGGTTTAACAATGCGCATTGCCTCTTCGGCAGATATATACTTCATGATGTATAGGTTTGAATTTTAAATTTATTCTTTGCTGAAATATTTACTGCCATCACAGAAAAACCAACTACGCTGATACTGCTAATGGGCATGAGAATAGCAGCAACTAAAGGAGTGAGATTTCCGGACACGGCAACGCTTAAGGTAATTGCATTATAAAAAAAAGAAATGGCAAAAGCTGTTTTTAAAATTATTGAAGAGGACTTGGCGAGCTGAAGCATTTTATCTAATGACGGAAGTCTTTCTCCAGATAAAATACCGTCACAGGCAGGAGTAAAAACTCCCGTGTCATCCGTCACGGCAATACCGATGTCACTTTGTTTTAATGCACCCGCATCATTCAAGCCATCGCCAATCATCATCACTTTTTTTCCTTTTGCCTGAAGCGTTTTAATGTAATGAAGTTTATCGTGCGGACTTTGATTGAATAGCATCTCAACAGAATTACCAAACAATTTTTGCATTTCAATCTTGTCTGATTCATTGTCGCCAGATAGTAACGCAGTACACGTATTACCCAACCGTTTAATCATAGCCTGAATATTGGGGCGCGTAGCGTTTCTAATTTTAAAGTAACCTTTCACTTCATCATCAATGGCTACAAATACGTGCGATGAACTTGCGTTCGTAGTTCCAAAAAATCCAACAAAGTGTGGTGATCCAATTTTATAAGTACTTCCGTTAATTGTTCCTTCAATTCCCTTACCCGGTATTTCTTTAAAATCAGTAACGCTATTCTTAGAAAGTGATTTAATGTGCTGTGTTATTAATAAACTTAAAGGATGCGTTGAGTAACTGGTAAGTGTCTTAATACAATCGAAATCAATTTCGTTTACATCTCCTTCAAATTGTATATCAGGATCTTTGCCGTGAGTGATGGTTCCGGTTTTGTCGAATACAACGGCATCGATGGTAGCCAATCGTTCTATTGCATCAGCATTTTTTAGATACAATCTATTTTTTCCGAACACACGCAGCATGCTCCCAAACGTAAAAGGTGCTGCCAACGCTAACGCACAAGGACACGCCACCATTAATACAGAGGTAAGCACGAGCCACATATTTTTAGGATCGTTGATCTGCCAATAAAGTGCAGTGCCTATCGCGATAAGCAATACAGCCCATGTAAATTTTTTCGCTGCTGCATCAATTATCTTTTGATACTTATTTTCTTCAATTTTTTTAAACGCATCGTTGTTCCACAAACTTGTTAAATGACTTTGAGATGTTTTCTTTTCAACAACAAGTTCAATGGGCGATCCAATAAGCCTTCCTCCCGCATAAACCAAATTGGTTTGCAATATCTTTACTGGGCGCGATTCTCCTGTAACAAAACTATAATCGATGTAAGCGAAGTCGTTTAGAAGTGTTGCATCAGCAGGAATAATTTCCATGTTTCGAATTCGCATTTGATCCCCTCGCTTTAGTTTATAAATAACCACGGGCGTCCACTCTTCTTTCATCATTACGTTTACGGCCAAAGGAAAATACGCTGTAAAGTCGCGATCGAACGCCAGGCTCTTATAGGTTTTGTCCTGAAACCATCTTCCGATTAAAAGAAAGAAAACCAATCCTGTAAAAGAATCGAGATAACCTGATCCCGTAGCGGAAATAATATCATAGCTGCTTCTCAGAAATAATGCAATGAGCCCCGCGGCAATAGGTAAATCAATATTGACTTGCTTCTGCTTAACACTTTTAAATGCAGATTTAATATAATCGAAACCACTAAAGAAAAATACCGGTATCGATAAGGTAAGATTGAGCCACGAAAATAATCGCATCAACTGTTCTTCCGAGTGATCGATACCCAAGTATTCTGGAAAGCTAAACAACATCACATTGCTAAAACAAAATCCGGCAACGGTCATTTTGAGAACTAAACTATTGTCTTGTTTTGGTTTTGCTCCTGCATTGCTATCTAATGTAATTTTAGGAATATAACCAAGGCTTGCAACCAACCTTGCAATAGAGCTTACCTTTATTAACTCCGGATTGAAATTTATTGAAACTGTTTTTTTTGTGAAGACTACTTCGCTATGTAGAATTCCGGTGGCAATCTTTTGTAAATTCTCTAATAACCAAATGCACGAAACACAATGTATTGAAGGAATGAAGAACGTTACCTTTGCAAAACGCTCCGAATCAAAATCCAATACCTTCTTACGAATATCATTTTCATCTAAGTAAGCGTACGTCTCTTCACTAACATGTTTTAGTTGTACGCCAGGATTTTTGTCCAGATCGTAATACTCACACAAATTGTTGCTGCTCAGAATTTCGTACACTGTTTTGCAACCGTAACAACAAAAAGGTTTTGTTTCGATGAACAATGGTTCGTTGCACAACTGTGCGCAGTGAAAACATGTTAGATCAACTTCAATGTGTGTCATACAATACTGTTACACAGAAATGGCGTCATTCTTTATAGCGTACGTCCAGATAGGTCCTTTATAATGATTGGCTACTGACTCTGCGAGGCTTCCTAGCATGAGATGAGAAATTCCTTTTCTTCCATGAGTTCCCATAGCAATCATATTCGCTTTAATGGAATCAGAGAACTCACGAATACCTTCCTCTGCATCAATGTGGTTATAAATATTTATTGTAAATTTTTTAAACATATACCGTTTTGCAAAATCTTCTAATCGCTTTAAGGTAACGGTGTCGTTCGTGAAATTAGCTGGGGTGTTTATCCAAACGATGTGAAGTGTCGCTTTGAAGAAATGTTGAAGTTCCTTTACATGCATTACCAAATCTTCTTGATTTTCTGTATCTAGTGTGTTTGGAAATACGATATCCTTAATAGAACCTTTAAAATAGTCTTTGAGTATTAACACTGGAATTTTTGAATTGCGAATTATTTTCTCTGCGTTCGATCCTACAAAATATTCTTTCATTCCACTGGCACCATGAGAGCCCATTATAACGACATCAATTTTATTCTTCTTTGCATAGATATTAATTGCTGCTGAAGGCGTACCAAATTCTACTTTCGTTATTACCTTAATTTTTTCTTTGCTGTACTTGCTGGTAAGTTTATTAAATTCAGAAATACCTTTCTCTCTAAGATCTTTTAAGAGTTGTGCTTCAAAATTAAGTACCGGCATTATCATCGAGTCATGCAATACGGGTAGTTCAACTACATTCACCAGATGAACAGTACCTTTAGAAATTTCAGCAATGTCTAAAGCAAACCGAAAAGCATTAATAGCAGGTTTCGAAAAATCGCAGGGTACAAGTATTGTTTTCATGAAGCTGTTGTTTATGACCAAAAATAGTTTGCACGACCACAAACTAACTTGACAGCGATCATTCTAAAGACTGACTTTTGTCAGTTATTGTATTTTTCTGGATTGAATTTCATGAATGAAATACCTTAAGTGCAGATATCTTCCGTGTTTGTTGTTGGGCAACTTGAGACACTGATTTCTAAAACTACAAACTTTTCAAGAACGCAAGACTTTGTGGAATTTGCTCCAGTGCATGAGGTGATTCATCTTCAATAAAGAAATGTTTTACGCCAATCTTTTTGGCTTCCTTCATAATATCAGCAATGCCAACATCACCCGTTCCCAATACAACATTGGTTTCATCAGGCGCATTTCCATTTTGATTTCCTTCCGTGCCCAGCTTACGATCCTTTAAGTGCATTAACAAAAAACGATTTGGATATTTTTTAAGCAACGCCAAAGGATCTTGCCCCGGATGTTTAACCCAAAATACATCCATTTCAAAATTGACATAACGCGGATCCATATTGGCAACCATGTAATCGAATAAGTTTCCATTTTCGAACGGTCTGAATTCATATCCGTGTGGATGATAACAAAGTGATAAACCGCTCTTTGCTAAAATTTTTCCTGCTTCATTAAAAACAACGATGGCTTTCTTTACATCCTCAATAGTAAACTCATTGCCGTTGTGCGGAATCCATGCACACATAACATACTTGGCTCCAAAAGATCGAGCCTCATCGGCTAGAAATTGTGGATTGCTTTTTAACCTTTCAAAGTCAGCACCATAGCTTACCATCGAAAGTCCATTTTTAGCCAACAACTTTATATAGTCTTGAAACGATAATCCATACGTACCGCCTCCTTCAATTTCGTTAATGCCCATCTCTTTTATTTTTGCCATTGTGCCGGGAACATCTTTGGCAAATTGATTGCGTAAGCTATAAAGTTGAAGTCCTATTTCCTGCCCGTTTGCAATCGGATAAACAAAGAAGGAAAAAAGAAAAAGCACAACAAGTTTCTTGTTGAATGAGTAAGCAGAAATCATAGGTTAATGTTGAGAGTTGTTTTCGCGAAGTGAAATTAGAAAATCTATTGAAAGAACCAACCTCGAAAGGCGCATTTCAAATTGTCGCAGTCCGTTGGAGGTCAGGGCTAAAGCCCTTCCATTATTGTTGCCGTTAACCACGCACTTAAGTGCGTGGTTATTCAAGCCTTCTCCCGATGGACTTTAGTCCAAAACGACAATTCGAATTGCACCGTGGTATACATCATGATTACTTAACAAAAGAATCCTGCCCAATATATTTTTACCAAGTCTTTAGTTTATTTCCCTATTGCGCTTTTTGAATAATGTCTGCGTTTTTTAAACGTTGTTTCAACTAAACAACCAACGCTAGTGAAACCAACGACATTTCCTCAGGACTGTTCCTCCGAGTTGGTTTCCAGATTTATTCGGGTGATAAATAATGTCCTGAATCTTAACGATACAGTATTCAAACCTCTGCAAAAAAAGCAGAGATTTATTTCAGAAATTACCGATACGCTATATCATTAAATAACTTCTATCGGATGTGCTTCAGGGTGAAAAGCAAAAAGGCATCATCTTTCGATAATGCCTTTCATGGGTTAAGGGTTTGGTTTTTTATTTCGATGCCACCAACAAAGGTGTGTTTGCAACAATGGTAATTAAATCCTCATCGTTTACACTCTTCTTCTCGTCAGCAACCACAAGGAAGTTTTCATAGAGTTGATCCAACTCTGGTTTGTTTGGCTGATATCCTAATAATTCCAAACGATGCTTCAATGCCGCACGACCACTGCGAGCAGTGAGCAAGATGGATGAAGTTGAAACACCTACATCAGCTGGATTAATAATTTCATAATTCTCAGAATTTTTCAAGAACCCATCCTGATGAATTCCAGATGAGTGTGCAAATGCATTGGCTCCAACAATTGCTTTGTTCGGCTGCACCGGCATGCGCATCATTTCGGAAACCATTGAGCTTAGGGCAAATAATTTTTCTGATTTGATATTGGTATGCAATCCTAAATCTTTGTGCGTTTGCAAAATCATGGCAATTTCTTCCAATGAAGTATTTCCTGCACGTTCACCTATACCATTGATGGTAACTTCTGCTTGTCCTGCCCCAGCAATTAAACCCGCAATCGTATTTGCTGTAGCTAATCCTAAATCGTTATGACAATGAACAGAGATGGTTGCCTTTTCAATGTTCTTAACATGATCGAACAAATACTCAATGCGCTTTCCATACAGATGTGGCAAACAATATCCTGTCGTATCCGGAATGTTTACAACATCAGCGCCAGCACCAATAACAGCTTCTACCATTTGTGCAAGGAATGCTAAGTCAGCGCGTCCCGCATCTTCCGCAAAAAACTCTACTTCAACACCTTTTGATTTCGCATAGGTAACTGCCCACACCGCTTGCTCCAATACCTTCTCACGAGTAGTATTGAATTTATGTTTAATGTGAATATCAGATGAACCAATACCCGTATGTATCCGTCCACGCTTCGCACGCAGAAGTGCTTCACCTGCAACATCAATATCTTCTTTGCGCGCACGAGTAAGCGCACATACACCAACTTTTACAGCTTTTGAAAGTTCTACTACAGAAAGAAAATCGCCTGGGCTTGATATTGGGAATCCAGCTTCGATAACATCGACACCGAGAAGCTCGAGCTCACGTGCAATGATTACCTTTTCATCGGTTGACAATTGACAGCCGGGCACTTGCTCGCCATCGCGAAGCGTTGTGTCGAAGATTTCAATTTTTCTGCTCATTCGTGTAATTCGTTAATGGTTAATAGTTATCTGTTAATCGTAAAATACAAATCCGCTTATACTAAAGTCTAATGTCTAAGTACTAATCTCTATTTTCAAGTTTCTACGCAGGTTCTTTGCAATCTACAAGGATGCGTGCTTGGTTGCACACAATATTGCCAATCACTGCGGTTCCTAATATTTTTTCATGCGGTGTTGTTGCATCCGCAATGTCACGTGTTCTATATCCATCTTTTAAAGTCTGTTGTATCGCTTTAATAACCGTCTCTGATTCTTCTTTCATTCCAAATGAAATATCCAAAAGCAGGGCAACAGAAAGTATCGAAGCCATTGGGTTTGCAATGCTCTTGCCGGTGATATCATGCGCACTTCCGTGGATGGGTTCGTATAAACCAACGGTATCGCCAATGGATGCAGACGCCAACATACCCATTGAGCCTGCAATCTGAGAAGCTTCATCGGTAAGAATATCGCCAAAAAGATTTCCGGTAAGCACCACATCAAAATACGTTGGACTTTGAATGAGCTTCATCGCAGCAGAATCTACGAACATGTGATCAACCGTTACATCAGGATATTGTGTTGCAACTTCTTGCACCACTTCTCTCCACAACCTTGAACTTTCCAAAACATTCGCCTTATCAACCGATGTTAATTTTTTGTTTCTTGTTTGTGCTGCTTTAAAAGCTTTATGTGCAATGCGTTCAACTTCGTAACGTGAGTAGATCATTGTATCGTAGGCTGTGTTATTGCCATCTTTACGGCCGCGTTCACCGAAATACACATCGCCTGTTAATTCACGAAAAAATAAAATATCAGCGCCTTTCAAAATTTCAGGTTTAATGCTTGACGCTGAAAGTAATTCATCAAATAATTTTATGGGGCGAAGATTAGCATATAACCCTAACTCCTTTCTCATTTTTAATAAGCCTTGCTCCGGACGAATTTTTGCCGATGGATCGTTGTCATACTTTGGATGACCAACCGCACCAAATAAAATTGCATCACAATCTTTCATTTTCGCCAATGATTCATCTGGCAAAGGATTTCCGGTTGCTTCAATTGCCTCGTGGCCTATGGTAGCATAATCAAATACAAACTGATGGCCGAAGCATTCAGCAATTTGTTCCAACATTTTTTTACCACATGCCGTTACCTCTTTTCCAATTCCGTCCCCAGGCAGTATTACAATTTTCTTTTTCATTACTTAATTTTCAGTTTAAAGTTTCGAGTTCTAAGGACTCAATACTAACTACTCAATACTATTGTTTAATGTGCTAATTCAAAATGTTTTATCTCATCCCGCAAACTCAATAGGTAATCGATATCATCATATCCATTCATCATGCACGTTCTTTTGTATGAATTGATTTCAAATGATTCTGTGCTTCCATCTTCCAATATTACCTTTTGCTCATCTAAGTTTACCGTGATTACGGTTGTTGGATTCTTTTCAATCGCTGCAAATATCTTTTTCAAAAATTCATCTGATACTTGTAGCGGAAGCAACGCATTGTTCAATGCATTACCTTTAAAAATATCCGCAAAGAAGCTGGAGATCACCACACGAAAACCTGCATCATAGATAGACCACGCAGCATGCTCGCGGCTACTTCCACATCCAAAATTTTTTCCAGCTACCAGAATTTTCCCGGAATACGTGGTGTCATTCAGCACAAAATTCTTTGGCGTATTGTCGCTGTTATAGCGCCAGTCGCGAAAAAGATTTTCTCCAAAACCTTCGCGTGTTGTTACTTTTAAAAAACGTGCAGGTATAATCTGATCGGTATCAATATTTTCAATCGGCAGTGGAACTGCTGTGCTTTCTAGTGTTATAAATTTTTCTTTTGCCATTTATTCTATGTTTGGCCTCACCCTAAATCCCTCTCCAAAAGAGAGGGCCTTTGTGAAGCACTAATTAATTTTATTTTCCACTATCAACTCCCTTACATCGGTTACCTTACCTGTAATTGCCGCTGCTGCTGCACTCAATGGACTCGCCAAAAATGTTCTCGACTTTGGTCCTTGTCTTCCTTCGAAATTTCTATTCGAAGTGCTGATGCAATATTTACCTGCCGGAATTTTATCTTCGTTCATTCCCAAACATGCTGAGCATCCGGGTTGACGAAGTTGAAAACCTGCTGCTTCAAAAATTTTATCGAGTCCTTCTTTGCGCGCTTGATCTTCTACTTGTTTTGATCCAGGCACAACCCAAACTTCAACACCGTCTGCTTTCTTTTTTCCGTCAACAAGAGATGCTACTAAACGCAAATCTTCAATGCGTGCATTGGTGCAACTTCCGATGAAAACATAATCAACTGCCTTGCCCAATAAAGATGAGCCTGGCTCAAGCCCCATGTAGTCAAGCGATTTAGAGAATGATGTCTGTTCTGAAATACCTTTTAGCTCTGCTAAGGTTGGAATGCGATCTGTAACGCACATACCCATACCGGGATTCGTTCCGTACGTAATCATTGGGCCAATGTCAGCAGCATCATACGTTAATACTAAATCGTATTCAGCACCTTCATCTGTTTTTAATTGTCTCCATTGCTCAACAAGGCGATCATACTTTTCTCCTTGTGGTGCAAACTTTCTTCCTTTGATATAATCAAATGTTGTTTCATCCGGTGCAATCAATCCACCACGTGCACCCATCTCAATGCTCATGTTGCAAACGGTCATCCGGGCCTCCATCGATAAACTGCGAATCGCTTCACCAGCATACTCCACAAAATATCCGGTAGCACCGCTGGCTGAAATTTTCGCAATCACATACAAGATGATGTCTTTCGCCAACACACCTTTTCCAAGTGTACCATTGATTTCAATCTTCATGGTTTTGGGGCGATACTGTAAAATACATTGGGTCGCCAAAACTTGTTCTACTTCGCTGGTACCTATACCAAACGCAATGTTTCCAAATGCACCATGTGTTGAGGTATGACTATCGCCACACACAATCGTCATGCCTGGCAATGTTAATCCTAATTCTGGGCCGATGATGTGAACAATACCTTGATACGGATGACCAAGATCATATAATTCAATTCCAAACTCCGGACAATTTTTACGAAGTGTTTCCACTTGATGACGCGACAATGCTTCCTTAATTGGAAGATGTTGATCAATGGTGGGCACGTTGTGATCTGCCGTTGCCGTTGTGCGCGATGGATTAAAAACTTTAATACCACGGGTACGCAAACCATCAAACGCCTGAGGGCTGGTAACTTCGTGTATAAAATGACGATCGATGTAAATGGCATCGGGATAACCTTCACTGTTTTTTACAATGTGAGAATCCCAGATTTTGTCAAATAATGTTTTCCGTTCTGAAATCATGTTACTTCTTAGTTCAACTTCTCTTATCAAATGTGTAACAAGTGTTAGTTTGTACACGAAGGTTAAAAACGCAACCGCCCCATCCTGATTGACTCGGGACGGGGCGGCATACAAAGGTCTGATGTTATCTTAGCATCTCAAAAGAGATGTACTTAAATCAAAAAAAATAAAACTTTATAAGAGAGGTGTCTTGATGTGCGAAGATGAAAAAAGTTAAGGCATGCATCAATGAATTGTTAATAAATTTTTATCAAAACTCACAAGTGTTTGGTAGCGATTTCAAATTTCAAACGGTAGATGTAGACGTGTGAAAAAATCTTACCACCACAACAATGGCAACGCAATTTCATTTACTGAATCAACAACCAAATCAGGTTTGAATGCATATTTTTTTAAGTCATCAAGTTTTGTAATTCCACTTAAAACCAAAATGGTTTTATAACCCATCTGCACACCGCCTTGAATGTCGGTGTCCATCGTATCACCAATCACAGTGGTCTCAGCAGTTTCAAGTCCAAGTGCTTTTCGCGCTGCGCGCATCATTACTGGCCCTGGCTTTCCAACAACAAAGGCTTTAACACCTGTTGCTTCTTCAATCATGGCAGTAGTTGCGGCAATACCCAAATTGTTCCAACCGTTTTTCTTTGGCGATGGATCACGATTTGTAGTCATGAATTTAGCTCCTGCCAATATCATATCGACTGCACGTTGTACCATCTCTAACGTAAAGTTTCTTCCTTCACCGAGAACAACAAAATCAGGTTCGTTATCAACTAAGGTAATTCCATTTTCATGCAAGCTGGTGATCAATCCACCTTCACCTAAAACATAGGCTGTACACTTCTGCGTTTGATCTGCTAAAAATTTTGCCGTTGCCATTGCACTGCTGTAGATGTGATCTTCAGAAACATGTATTCCGAGTTTTGTCAATTTCCGCACTGCCTCCAATCGCGTGCGCTGACTATTATTCGTCATGAACATGAACGGAATTTTTTCTTTCAGCAATCTGGCAACAAAAACATCTGCGCCCGGTATCATGGTGTCACCACCATACACCACACCATCCATATCAATTAATAAACCTTGTGCCATTTCTATTTTAATTTTTCAGACCGAAGATAGGAATTTTAAAGGATCACATTCATTTTCTGGGGATTAGTCTTATAGTGCGAATAGTTTTTCTAATCTGAAGAGGAAGAACTTTACATCTGTTACACCTCTTAAATTAGCCCTGAAGCCTTTTATTTTCGAGTTAAAAGATTCAGCATTTGCGTTGGTGCTTCTATTATCAAAGAAGTTCAGGATGTTATCTAAGTGATATTCTATTGAGTTCACCACAGTATTAAATTCATTTATTTTCATCGCTTCTACCGTTTTTTTCCATTCATTGAATTGCGTTAGTGCAATGGTTTTGGAGGTGTTTTTATAAATATTCCTAAAGCTCAA
>JBBRFY010000087.1:0-16880 GCA_038241205.1 Cytophagales bacterium | reverse complement strand
CTCAGTCGTTTTCATATTTCTCTTCTCTTGTTTAACCTCACTCGCGCAAACTATATCTGACGATCCTGCCGCTATTGCTGCCGGATCTTCGCTTTTTAATGCGAATTGTAAAACGTGTCATGCGGTTCACAAAAAGCTAGTAGGACCAGCATTGGCTGGAGTTTATGATCGCGCACCGTCCATCGATTGGATCATTAAGTTCGTAAAAAACTCTTCAGCCGTAATTGCAAGCGGAGACGCATATGCCGTTAAGCTTTACGATGACAATGGCAAAACTCAGATGACGGCTTTCACTTCTCTAAAAGAAGATGAAATATTAAACATACTAGCATATGTAAAAGCAGAATCAGTTAAAGTTCCAGTGGTTGCAGTAGTGCCAACTCCAACAGGCGTACAATCTGGTGGTGACGCTGGTTTACCTTCATCTTACTTAAATATTATCCTTATCGGGATGGTACTTATATTAGTACTCCTCCTTATTATATTGGGCTTCCTTGTTTCGGCATTGAAGCGTTTCCTTGATCAAAAAGAATTATCAGAAGAAGATAAGGAAGTTATTCACTCGCCTATTTCACTCTCTTCGGTAACACGAAGTTCTGGATTCATTTTCATTGTTCTTTTTTTAGTTGGCGCATTGGGCTTCAAAGCCGTTATCAACGGACTCTATTCAATTGGTATTCAGCAAGGTTATGCTCCAAAACAACCTATCGCTTTCTCTCACAAAATTCACGCAGGTCAATATGAAATTGATTGTAAATATTGCCACGTGGGCGTGATGAAAAATAAAAGCGCTACCATTCCTTCTGTTAACATTTGTATGAACTGCCATAATCAAATTAAGGCAGGAACAATTTCGGGCGAAGGCGAAATTGCAAAAATCACTGCTGCATGGCAGAATAATAAACCAATTGAGTGGGTGCGTATTCACAACCTGCCAGACTTGGCGTACTTCAACCACGCACAACACGTAAATGTTGGTGGTGTAGAATGTCAGACGTGTCATGGGCCAATTGAAACAATGGATGTTGTTCGTCAACACTCTTTGTTAACGATGGGTTGGTGTATCGATTGCCATCGCAAAACAGACATCAATACAAAAGGCAACGCGTATTATGATAAGTTAATGGAACTTCATAAGGCAGCCAACGGCAATAAACCTTATAAGGTAGAAGACAATGGTGGGATTGAGTGTGCAAAGTGTCACTATTAACTTCTCACGATTAACATTTAACGATTAACGGATAACGGAATAATGGAAGAGTCTAAAAAGATATACTGGAAAGGCATCGAGCAACTCGCGAATAACAGTGAGTTTGTAAAGCATGAAAGTTCAGAATTCGCGCAGCCAGGGCCAGAAGAAGATCTCGGTCATTCACGCAGAGATTTCTTGAAGATGATGGGCTTTGGTGTTTCTGCCGCTGCACTAGCAGCTTGCGAAGCGCCTATCAGAAAAGCGATTCCGTATGTAAATAAACCTGTTGATGTTGATCCAAGCTTACCAAACTATTATGCATCGTCTTATGTAAATGGTGGTGATTATTGCAGCATTGTTGTTAAAGTACGTGAAGGTCGCCCTATCAAAATTGATGGCAATGCATTATCAAGCGTTTCAAAAGGTGGAACAAGCGCACAAGTAGAAGCTTCTGTTCTTTCTTTATATGACAACTCCAGACTTCGTGGTCCAAGAGTGGCATCAAAAAAGACAAGTTGGGAAGATTTAGACAAAGCCGTTACCTCAAAACTTTCTGAGTTAGCAGGTAAAGGGGGGCAAATTCGCATCGTTAGCAACACCATTCTCAGCCCAAGTACAAAAGCCGTTATCGAGAAATTCACAGTAAAATATCCAACAACACAACATATTCAATACGATCAGTCTTCACACTATGGAATGTTGAAGGCAAATGAAGAATCCTTTGGCGCAGCCATGATTCCATCGTATGATTTCAGCCAGGCGGATGTTATTGTGAGTGTTGCTGCTGATTTTTTAGGAAGCTGGTTGTCACCGGTTGAGTTCACAAAACAATATGGCATTACGCGTAATGTGTCAGAAGAGAAGCGCGACATGTCACGTCACTATCAATTCGAATCGAATCTATCCATCACGGGAGCAAACGCAGATTATAGATCGCAGATCAAACCGTCACAAGAAGGTGCAGTTTTGATTCAATTATATAATGCCATCACCGGTTCATCACTTTCGGGTGGCGCAGATGCAAAACATCTTGCAAAAGCAGCGAAAGATTTATTGGCCAGCAAAGGCAGAGCATTAGTAGTTGCCGGATCAAACGATAAATCAATTCAAGTATTAGTAAATGCAATCAATGCTGCATTGGGAAGTTATGGATCAACGATTAATACTACTACTCCGGTAAACTATCGCCAAGGTAATGATGAAGCAATGGCTTCTTTTGTTACTGATGTTGAGGGAGGTAAAATAGATGCCGTAATATTCTATAACTGTAATCCGGTTTACGATCATCCAATGGGTGCGAAACTTGGCGCAGGTTTAAAGAAGGTATCCCTTTCAGTTGCCACCAATTATAAGGAAGAAGAAACAGGAGAGTTGGTGGGCTATTTAGCGCCCGATCACCATTTCTTAGAAGCATGGAATGATGCTGAGCCAAAGAAAAATCATTTCAGTTTAGGTCAGCCTGCCATCACACCGATTTTCAAATCGCGTGCAGCGCAAGAAAGTTTGTTGACTTGGGCGGGTGAATCAAATGTTGATTATTTTGAATTTGTGAAGAGCAATTGGAAGTCTTGGTTCTACAAAGGGCAGACACTTGATTTTCAAAGCTTCTGGGATAAATGTTTATATGATGGCGTTCTCGAATCACCAAATGAGGCGACCTCTGTTTCGTTCGTGGGCAATGTTGACGCAGCGGCTAGAACAATTGCAAGCGCACCGAAAGGCGGAGCATTTGAATTGGTTATTTACGAAAGTGGAAACATAGGTAATGGCTCTCAGGCCAACAATCCATTATTACAGGAATTACCTGATCCTATTACCAAAGCAGTTTGGGATCATTATGTAACGGTATCTCCATTGGATGCTGACGTTAAAGATTTTACTGAAAGCTTTACGAAGTATGCAACGATAACCGTTCCTGGTAAAGAACCTGTAAAACTTCCTATCCTGGTTCAACCCGGTCAAGCACAAGGTACCATCGGCATTCCTGTAGGATACGGGCGTACAAAGGCAGGGCTGGTTGCAGATGGAATCGGAAAGAATGTGTATTCACTTATTTCGTTGGTAAATGGTTCGTTAAATTATACAGCAACCAATATTAAATTCGAACCCACAACAGATACCTATCAAATAGCACAAACACAAACGCATAATACCTATATGGGTCGTGAGACGATCGTACAGGAAGCGTTGTTAAGTGATTACAAAAATAAGAGTTGGACGAAGTCGTTCAATCCTGAAGTTACAACATGGGCTTCGCCTGAGACAGGCAACAAAGTTGATCCGGACACTTTATCAATGTGGAAGGGACATGAATACAAGAACCACCATTGGGGAATGGCAGTTGATTTAAATACCTGTATTGGTTGTGGTGCTTGTGTAGTGGCCTGTAATGTTGAGAACAACGTATCAATGGTTGGTCGTGATGAGGTGATCAAACGCAGAGAGATGCATTGGTTACGCATCGATCGTTACTATAGCAGTGATGCTGATGCTGATAATTGGAACGATGTACAAATCGCGTCCAATAATCCAGAGGTTGTGTTTCAACCGATGATGTGTCAGCATTGTAATAACGCACCGTGCGAAACAGTTTGTCCGGTTGCGGCAACAACGCATAGCACAGAAGGTCTTAACCAAATGACCTACAACCGTTGTATCGGAACGCGCTATTGTGCAAACAACTGTCCGTATAAAGTAAGACGATTTAATTGGTTCAAATATCACGATAACTCTCAGTTCGAAGCATCTAACCCAGCCATGAATAGTGACTTAGGGAAGATGGTGTTGAATCCAGACGTTACCGTTCGTTCACGTGGTGTAATGGAGAAATGTTCATTCTGCGTGCAACGTATTCAAGCTGGTAAATTAACCGCGAAGAAAGAAAGAAGACCATTGGTTGATGGTGAAGTAACAACAGCGTGTCAGGCATCTTGCTCAACTGGTGCGATTGTTTTCGGAGATGTAAATAATCCAGAAAGTAAAATCTCAAAATTGTTGAAGATCAGACCGCTTGATCCTGCGAAACCTCACCGCATCGATAAGATTACGGATAACCCAAGAGCCTATCAAATGCTGGAAGAAATTGGTGTAAAGCCAAACATCTGGTACTTGACCAAAGTAAGGAATCAGGATAAGGATAATGAAAAGGTTAATGGTTAATTGTTAATCGTAATACATGAACGATTAACAATTAACGGATAACGGATAACGATTAATAATAGAAAACAATAACGCTCAATGCAGGTAACGTCAACAGTTCGTGATCCCCTGGTAACCGGTGGCAAAACAGTAAAAGATGTTTCGCACGACATCAGCCGTCAGGTAGAAGGTAGCCCAACAAAACTTTGGTGGATGGCCATGGCAGTATCCATAGCCGTTATGGCCTATGGTTTTTATTGCCTTTGCTTTCTTTTGTGGAATGGCGTTGGCGTCTGGGGCCTTAACAAAACAGTAGGCTGGGCGTGGGATATTACAAACTTCGTTTGGTGGGTTGGTATTGGTCACGCAGGTACGTTGATTTCTGCGATCCTTTTATTGTTCCGTCAGAAATGGAGAATGTCAATCAACCGCGCGGCAGAAGCGATGACAATCTTTGCCGTTATATGCGCGGCAACTTTCCCGTTCGCGCACATGGGTCGCTTATGGTTAGGATTTTATTGGGTGTTTCCACTTCCAAATACATGGGGTTCACTTTGGGCTAACTTCAACTCTCCACTGTTGTGGGATGTGTTCGCGATCTCAACATACTTTACAGTGTCATTAGTATTCTGGTACTTAGGTCTTATTCCTGACTTCGCTGTTATTCGCGACCGTGCTGTTGTGCAAGGAAATAAAGTGAGAGCGAGTGTTTACAATGCATTAAGCTTCGGCTGGCAAGGTGGCGCTAAAACATGGAGCCGGTACGAATCGGTTGCTTTGATATTAGCAGGTCTTTCAACACCGCTTGTACTTTCGGTGCACACTATTGTATCCATGGACTTTGCTACGTCAATTGTTCCAGGATGGCACACCACAATCTTCCCTCCATACTTCGTTGCCGGTGCGATCTTCTCTGGTTTCGCCATGGTGTTAACGCTTCTTCTTATAACACGTGCTGTGTTTAAGCTAGAAGATTACATTACGATCTATCACATCGAGATGATGAACATCATCATCATTGTTACCGGTTCAATAGTAGGTATTGCTTACATTACTGAGTTATTTATAGCATGGTATTCCGGAGTGGAATATGAAGGATACGCTTTTTACAACAGGGTGCAAGGCCCGTATGCGTGGGCATATTGGTCGATGATGACGTGTAACGTTATTTCTCCTCAGCTGTTCTGGATAAAGAAAATTCGGACCAGCCTTGCTGCTACCTTTGTTCTGTCTATCGTTGTGAACATTGGTATGTGGTTCGAGCGATTTGTAATTATTGTTACATCGATTCACCGCGATTATGTTCCGTCAAGCTGGACCATGTTCCACCCCACGAAGTACGATATTGGTGAATACCTTTTCACTTTCGGGTTCTTCTTTACCGCGTTCTTACTTTTTGCAAAATTCTTCCCGGTCATTAACATGGCGGAGGTAAAGAGTATTATAAAAGGTGGAGGAGAGAAAATTGAAAATAAAGAGCATCACTAGGTAGTGTTAAAATATTCTAAAGTTTAGAAAATGGAGGCAGATAAGAATTTTTTAGTAGGCGTTTTTGATGATGAAGACGCTGTGTTGCACGGGATAAAAAATGTCCGAGACTCTGGCATTAAAATTCACGAAGTGTATTCACCTTTCCCGGTTCACGGAATTGATGAGGCATTAGGCATCAAGAAATCGCGCCTACCTATCGCGGCATTTTTATTTGGTATGACGGGCACCGCATGTGCTTTGACCATGCAGTTTTGGATGTTGGGGTACGACTGGCCAATGATTATCGGTGGAAAAAATGCAGCATCCTTGCCGCCCTTTATTCCGGTTACGTTCGAGATGACGGTATTATTTTCTGCCCTTGGAATGGTGGGTACATTTTTTATCGTTAGTGGATTGAAACCCTACTCATGGCCACGTCAATTTGATTTGAGAAGTACAGACGATAAACACATTATGGCTGTTGATCTTGCTATAAATAAGAATAGGAGTAAAGAAGAGATAGGTAGCATCCTCAGAAGTGCAGGTGCTTCCGAAGTGAATGAAAAGAATTTTGAATAATCAGAGATTGATAACTATGCGTTCAATATTAAATTTAATAGGAGTTTTGGTTTGCGCAGTAATACTGGCAGCCTGCTCTGCAAGTGGCAACAATCCAGGTAAAGAGTATGCACCAAACATGTATCACTCGGTAGCGTACGAGCCGTATTCTCAAATTGTTGATGAAGACGCTGGCCGTTGGCTAACCTCTATAGAATATAAGAAAGATGGCACAGGTCACGCTGAGTTTTACAATTCGAATAATCTAAATCCATATCGCATGAACTTGCGTGATCCGGCTCCCAATACGGTAAGCCGTAATAAAAATGGATACCTACCGTACAGAATAGGAAAGGATAGTTTGGAATTTGCAGCACGTACTTTAAAGAACCCTTTAGATTCAACAGCAGAAGTAATAGTAGGAGGTAAGGTACTCTATCAAATGTATTGCAATCACTGTCATGGCTCGAAAGGTGCCGGTGATGGTAAAGTCGCAGCAGGTGTTATAATTGATGGTGTTCAAAAAGGAAATTACAACGGTGTTCCGGATTATAATTCAGGGGTACTGAAAAACATTTCTGAAGGTCATATCTTTCATGTTATCACACATGGCAAAGGATTAATGTGGGCACATGGTTCACAGATCAGCCCGGAAGATCGCTGGAAGATCGCGAAGTATGTTAAGACTTTGCAAAAATAGAATAACAAAAACGAGTAACGTAGAACCGACAAACGCATAACGATAATGGCGCATCATCAAATAGAAGTGGCTGAAGAGCATTATGTATTTAAGCCTGAAATCAGGAATAAGCTAATCATCTTACTTATTGTAGGAGTAGTGGTTTTTGCATTGGGTTTAATCTTGTCAATGTCTGACGGCAATGAAGACGCGAATCATGGAGAGCATGCATCTTCATCGGTTGTTGCAAAGCAATTTGTAGCCAGTACGCAACATGAAGCAGCTGCAGCAGAAGCGCACGAATCTAACGCTGGTCATCATGAAGAAACCGCTCCGTGGTTGAAAAGAATTTATACAACGTTGTGGATGAACAATGTCTTCTTTACAGGTCTTGGAATAATCGGTTTGTTTTTCGTTGCTATTCAATATGCCGCGCAAGCAGGTTGGTCGGTAGGAGTGAAACGTGTTGGTATGGCAATGGGCACATGGATTCCTGTTGCTGGTATTTTAATGCTAGGGCTTTACTTCTTAACGCATCATGATATTTTTCATTGGACGCACAGTGCGCTGTATGCTGAAGGCGACCACTTTGATCCCATCATAAACAAGAAAGCACCATTCTTCTTCTGGCCATTGGCTGGGGGCACATTCCCAATATTCTTCTTAGTCCGCATGGTATTGTTCTTCTCGGTTTGGTATTGGTTCCTCACCATGATCCGCAAAAATATGAGAGCAGAAGATATTGAAAACTCAACGAAGTGGTGGCACAAGAATCAAGTGCTTTCAACGGTATTTCTTATTTTCTTCGGAATAAGTTCTTCAGTAGCAGCGTGGGATTGGGTGATGAGTATTGACACACATTGGTTCAGCACCATGTTCGGATGGTATGTATTCGCAAGCTGGTGGGTAACAGGGTTGGCCGTAATAACATTGATTGTCGTGAACCTAAAAAGTGCAGGGTACTTAAAGATTGTAAATGCAAACCACATCCACGATTTAGGAAAATTTATATTTGCATTCTCTATTTTCTGGACCTACATCTGGTTCAGTCAATTCCTTTTAATATACTATGCAAACATTCCGGAAGAGACAGTTTACTTCATCGAGCGAATGAGAAATAATCCTTACAGTTGGATATTTTTCTTGAATTTGATTTTAAACTTTGTATTACCATTCTTGTTGTTGATGACAAGAGATGCAAAGCGCCAAATCTCAATGCTAAAAGTTGTTTGTCCGATTATTATTGTTGGACATTGGTTCGATTTCTTTAACATGGTTACACCAGGTGTTATGAAGTTTGAAGGAGGGGTAGGTTTTATGGAAATTGGTATGGCCATGATTTTTGCGGCAACCTTTTTATTCGTTGTCCTTACGGGATTAACGAAGTTGCCATTGTTTGGCAAGAATGATCCAATGTTGGAAGAGAGTCTTCATCACCACATTTAATTATAGAAACTGATATGATGAGTTTGATTGTAGTTCTTGGAGTTGTACTTGTCGTGGCGATCTTGTATATGATCTTCAGGGTGAGCAACTTGGTAAGTATAGCAAAAGGAAATAAAAATGAAAAAGTAGATTCCTGGAATTCTATAAACGCTGCACTTTTCATTGTCTTTATGGTGGTGAGTTTCGTAGCTTTTTTCTGGTATTCATTTGCATTCTATGAAGATTACACCTTGCCCGTTGCCTCTGTACATGGCGCAGTTACTGATAAGTTATTCTGGATTACCATGGGCATTACGGTAATCGCCTTTTCCATCATTAGTATAATCATGTTTGTGTTCATTTATCAATATCAATACAGAGAAGGTCAGAAAGCAAAATATTTTCCTGATAATCATTACCTCGAATTGGCTTGGACCATTATACCGGCTATTGTTTTAGCGGTGTTGATTTTTACCGGTCTTCGCGCTTGGAATGATATCACTTCTCCGGCAAGTAAAGAAGCTGAAGTAATTGAAATTATCGGTCAGCAATTCGCTTGGACAACGCGCTATCCAGGTGTGAAGGATAACGCATTAGGTAAAAACAACTATAAATTGATTGATGCAATAAACGAGTTTGGTCTTGATCTTACCGACAAGAATTCATTCGATGATTTTAAATCATTGGAATTGCATATCCCGAAAGGAAAAGAAGTTTTGCTAAAGATAAGGGCGAAAGATGTTTTGCATAGCGTATTCATTCCGCATTTCCGTTTAAAAATGGATGCTGTACCCGGTATGCCAACGCAGTTCAAATTTACTGCTACCAAAACAACGGAGGAGATGCGCGCTGACTTAAGCAATCCTAATTTTAATTATGAACTGGCGTGCACTGAAATTTGCGGCAAGGGTCACTTCTCTATGAAGATGATAGTAGTGGTTGAAGAAGAAGAAGCATACGAGAAATGGAAGGCTTCGCAAGAAGCATGGTTAAAGCAAAATCCGGATTACTTAAAGAAAGTACCCGATGCTTTAAAAGAGGCGGCAATGATTAAAGCAGGAATGCAGAAAGATCCAGGTGCGTCAGTAGCAAAAGTAGTAGAGTAATACTAATTAGATTTATTAACAACATGGCAACGACCGATAGTAACATTCACCAGGACACGCACCATCACGATGAACATGATCACGAGCATCATGAAGGTAATTTCTGGACTAACTATATTTTCTGTCAGGATCATAAAGTAATTGCAAAGCAATTCTTGATCACGGGTATTTTCTGGGCTTTATTGGGTGGAATACTTTCTGTTTTGTTCCGATTGCAACTTGGCTTTCCAGAGGCAAATCTTGCGTGGCTAAAGCCTGTATTGGGAGGATGGATTACAGAAGCAGGTAAAATAGATCCTGAGTTTTATCTGGCGCTAGTTACCATGCACGGCACCATTATGGTGTTCTTTGTATTGACAGCAGGTTTGAGCGGAACGTTTTCAAACTTTCTGATTCCGCTTCAGATTGGTGCCCGCGATATGGCATCTGGTTTTATGAACATGCTTTCGTATTGGTTCTTCTTCCTTTCGAGCGTTGTAATGTTTACTTCTTTGTTCATATCAACGGGGCCAGCCGCTGGTGGGTGGACAGTGTATCCTCCTTTAAGTGCATTGCCTCAGGCGATCCAAGGTTCTGGATTAGGGATGACGTTATGGCTAGTGGCCATGGCATTGTTTATAATAAGTTCTTTATTGGGTGGTATCAATTACATTACTACCGTAATCAATATGCGCACAAGAGGTATGTCATTCACGCGCATGCCCCTTACTATTTGGGCATTTTTCTTTACTGCAATCATTGGTGTTCTCTCTTTCCCGGTATTATTCGCGGCAGCGTTGTTATTGATTTTTGACAGAAGTTTCGGAACAAGTTTTTACTTGTCTGATATCTATATGGCAGGTGAGGCGTTGGCACACGATGGAGGAAGCCCCGTTTTATTCCAGCATTTATTCTGGTTCTTGGGTCACCCTGAAGTGTACATTGTATTACTTCCTGCATTGGGTCTTTCATCTGAAATTATTGCAACAAATGCTCGTAAACCTATTTTTGGTTACAAGGCCATGATTGGGTCTATGCTGTTCATTGCTATTTTATCATTTATCGTGTGGGCGCATCACATGTTCGTAACGGGGATGAATCCTTTCCTAGGTTCGGTATTCATGTTGCTCACGCTGATTATTGCGGTTCCATCTGCGGTTAAAATTTTTAACTATGTAACCACATTGTGGAAAGGTAATATCCGATTTACACCTGGTATGTTATTTTCAATTGGATTAGTTTCGTTCTTCTTAACAGGCGGTATCACTGGTATTTTCTTAGGCAACTCAGCGGTTGACATTCAACTTCACGATACCTATTTCGTAGTGGCTCACTTTCACCTTGTAATGGGTAGTGCATCTTTCTTCGGAATGATGGCCGGTGTATATCATTGGTTTCCAAAGATGTTTGGACGTATGATGAACGGCAAGCTTGGCACGATTCACTTTTGGTTAACCTTTGTGGGTGTTTATCTCGTGTTCTTTCCAATGCATTACATCGGTATAGCAGGTTTTCCAAGACGTTACTATTCATGGACGAACTTTGATACGTTTAGTGGTTTCACCGATCTGAATATGCTCGTAAGTGTTGCGGCAATTATTACGCTTGGTGCACAGTTTATTTTCTTATTCAATTTTTTCTATAGTATTTTCCGCGGCCGCGTTGCTTCTGAGAATCCTTGGGAATCCACAACACTGGAGTGGACAACGCCACGTAAACCAGGTCATGGAAATTGGGTTGGAGAAATACCTTCTGTGTACAGATGGCCGTATGACTATAGCAAGCCAGGCTCCAAAGAAGATTTTATTCCACAGACAATTCCGTATTCGGAAACGCCCGAGTCTAATTTTCCTCATGAAAATGATTTGATTAAATTGGAAGTAACAGATGGATCAGATGCCATTATAATTGAAGGCAACAAACACTAAAAAAATAATTTGGATCAAGGTTCCAGGTTCTAGGTTCAAAGTTAAATGCTGTTGAACCAGGAACTTGGAACCTTGAATTTTTATAGCCTATGAGGTCTTTTCGCAGACTATGCCTTTCTACATTAATAGCAGTTTATATTCTTATTCTTGTTGGTGGAGTGGTGCGTAGCACGGGCTCAGGCATGGGTTGCCCCGATTGGCCAAAGTGTTTTGGCAGTTGGGTTCCGCCAACAACAGTATCTCAACTTCCTGAAAACTATAAAGAAGTTTACGCTGCCTATCGCGATAAAAAGAATAAGCGTTTTGCAAAATACCTTATCGCATTTGGTTTCGATGACACCGCTTCTAAAATCCTCACCAATCCTCAAGTTCTGCACGAGAATGATTTCAATGCTACTAAAACATGGATTGAGTACATCAATCGTGTTGTGGGAGTAATTATTGGTTTGCTGATTTTTGCCCTTTTCATTCTTTCTCTTCGCCTTTGGAACACGGAACGCAAACTCACTTTGGCTTCTTTTGCTACGCTTATTTTAGTGGGCTTTCAAGGATGGTTCGGCTCCTTTGTCGTGTCCAGTAATTTAACAGCGTGGACCATTACGGTTCACATGTTCTTGGCGTTGGTTATTGTGGGCATTCTAATTTACATATTTAAAGAAAGTAATTACGGTCAAAATATTACCATTGCTTCTACCTATGGATGGGTATTGGCTTGCATGGCTGCTTTATTAGTTCAGATATTTTTTGGGACGCAGGTGCGGGAAGGTATTGATCGTGTGGCCTTGTCTTTTAAACGCGAAGCATGGATTGACAATCTGGGAAGAGATTTTGTTATTCATCGCACATTCTCCTGGATTGTGCTCATTCTGCATGTGATATTAATTTTAAAATTGCGGAAAACCGAGGCGGCAAAAGTTTTCGCGCTAGCGTTAATCATGTTACTTTTGGGAACTGTTTTAGCGGGTGTTGCAATGACTTATTTTTCAGTTCCCGCTTTTCTTCAACCTGTTCATTTAGTACTTGCTACCGTTACCTTTGGAATACTGTTTATGTTGGTGTTGCGCTTGAACAGAAGGTCTGAATCAGTGTTAAACAATTGAAATGATTACAGCAAACATCGATCAGTTAAGTGGTTTTTCATTTGCACGTGCAAAGGGCAAAGCGTATTTAGAATTATTAAAATTTCGGCTGTCTTTTTTGGTAGCATTCTCCTGCGCATTTGGTTTCGTGCTCGCGTCACCTCGCGTTAATGTTACTACCTTAGTAATGCTTTTTGTTGGTGGGTTTTTACTATCGGGTGCTTCCGTTATCGTAAATCAAATTATCGAAATAGACCTTGATAAACTCATGGTTCGAACCATGAAACGACCGTTGCCAACAAACAGACTTTCGATTAATGAAAGCATTGTCTTTGCTGTTGTTTGCTTTTTAGTAGGAGCCGGTATTCTCATAGTGTTCACCAATTGGCTCACAACATCATTGTCAATTTTGTCGATGGTACTGTATAGTTTCGTGTATACTCCTTTGAAACGAGTTGGTCCCATTGCAGTGTTTGTCGGAGCCATTCCAGGAGCATTACCTCCGCTTTTAGGATGGACTGCCGCTACCGGAGCAATATCGCATGAAGCACTTATTATTTTTGGGATACAATTCATCTGGCAATTTCCACATTTTTGGGCCATTGCATGGGTATCAGATGATGATTATAAAAGGGCAGGATTTAAACTTCTTCCTTCCGGAGGAAAGAAGGATTTGAATACGGCAGTTCAGATTATGATTTATACTATGTTCTTAATTCCCATGGGAATGCTTCCTGCAACTTTTGGAATTACGGGAATTAATTCAGCCATTGTTGCCACGATTTGTGGCGTGCTGTTCTTTGCGCTTACCTTTTCTTTAATGAAATCAGGCGATCGGAAATCAGCGTTGAAAATTATGTTTGCCTCGTTTTTATATTTACCCATTGTGCAAATCGCGTATTTGTTGGATAAGGTTTAAAAATTTTTTGATGTGTTGATTTGAAAATGAGATGCGAACGAGTTGCACATCTCGGAGATAGAGGAGGAGTTTGGTGTGGAGTCAATTTAATTTGGATTAAAAATAGAGATATGCCAGCAGAGATTAGAATAGTGGAGGAGGCTGATAAGCCCATTGGAATGAACCCGAAGAAGTTCGCGTTGTGGCTTTTTATGGCAACGGTTATCATGTTGTTTGCTGCCTGGACGAGTGCTTTTATTGTTAAGCGCGGAGATGTTGGCTGGGCAGAAATAATTGTTCCGAATCAATTTTGGGTTAACTCAGTCATTATCGTTCTCAGCAGTATCAGTATGATTTGGGCCGTTCGGTCGGCACGTAAAGACAAGTTGGAAACCGTCAAGCTCGCGTTGAGTGTAACGTCAATATTGGGGGTCGCGTTTTTGGTAGGACAAATTTTGGCCTATAAAGAAATGATCGCCCTAAAAGAACATTTTACAGGTGGAAATGTCTCGCATTCTTTTGTGTATGTATTGAGTGGTGTGCATGGCGCTCACCTTATCAGTGGCGTAATTTTTTTACTCATTGTACTGGGGGCAACATTCAAGTATAAGGTGCATTCAAAAAACATGGATCTTATAGAAATGTGCGCCATGTACTGGCATTTTTTGGATGTTCTTTGGTTATATTTGTTCGTGTTTCTTTTAGTAAACAGGTAAACACTTTTAACGTTAAGAATTCCGATTTTAGCTTTTTGTTTTAAACTTTATAGTATTTTTGAATCGTGCACGCACAATCCTTAAAACGAATAAAAAACCACGCATAAATATTTAAATATGTCCAGTACTTCAGTAGCAACAGGTTCAGAGCGCAGCGCATGGGATGGCGGAGTTTCACCAATGGGTGCAAGCTATGGCAAGCTTATGATGTGGTTCTTTTTGCTCTCCGATGCCTTTACATTTTCTGCTTTGCTCATTACCTACGGCTTGGTGCGTTCAGCGCATGGGGTGTACGAGGGAGTTGTAGAGAATTTTTTGTTCTCATCGGCATATTGGCCTATTCCTGAAAAGGTATTTGCATCCATTCCATTTTTTCATGGATTAAATGCTCCACTTGTTTTCGTGGGCATCATGACGTTTATATTAATCATGAGCAGTGTTACTATGGTATTGGCAGTGGAAGCAGGCCATCGCATGGATAGAGCTGCCGTTGAGAAATGGATGCTGTGGACCATTATTGGTGGTTTGGCTTTTTTAGGTTGCCAGGCTTGGGAGTGGAGTCACTTTATTCACGGAGCGCACGAAGGTTCTGCTGTTGTAGAAGGAACAACTTTCTTCGGTGCTAATCTTGTTAACAACCAATATGGCCCGCCTGATTTTGCTGCATTCTTTTTCTTCATCACAGGCTTCCACGGTTTCCACGTTTTTAGTGGTGTATGCTTTAACTTTCTTATTTATTACAACACTGTAACAGGAGTGTATCAGCGTAGAGGTCATTATGAAATGATAGAGAAAGTTGGTCTGTACTGGCACTTTGTAGATCTTGTTTGGGTATTTGTATTCACGTTCTTTTACCTGGTTTAATTTAGTCAACATTATCAATCTGTAAATACACAAAGCATGACACACGCTGAAGAAGTTGAGATAACAGTTATTCCTCCAAACAAAGAGAAAATTAAAAAGCTGTGGATGACAGCTTTAATATTATTAGTCATCACCATTTTAGAATTTGCTGTCGCGTTCCTTGTTCCACACGAATATAAAGACGCTCGCGTTTGGATATTCATTACAATGACAATTGTAAAAGCAGGTTACATCGTTGGGGAGTTTATGCACTTGCGCCACGAATCCAAAGTATTGCTTTGGTCAATATTGATACCTACGCTCTTTATTGGTTGGATGTTGGTAGCGTTTATCTATGAAGGTATGGCGATTTCAGACGTTCGATAATAAAATCAAACAATTACTGAAGAGGCTTAGGTAAATACTTAAGCCTCTTTTTTTGAATGCTCATTTCCTAAACGATGAATAAAAAATCCATTTTCCTTTTTCTCGCCCTCATTCTTCCTGTATTGATTTTTGTTTTTCTAAAGTTCTTTGGTAAAAATGAATTTGCAGTGAAACCTTTGTTTACAGAAAGTAATACTGAAATTCCAGAGGGCTGTTTACCCATCACGTTTCCCTATCATATTCAGGATAGTGTATTGCGGCAATTGGGTTTTAAAAATGATAGCCTGGTGGTTGTGTTATTTGGTGAGCCAAATGAGGAAGCAAAAATTCAGATCAATCGAATTATGGATGAAATTTCGAATGATGGAATTCGAATGGTTCGATTCTCAATTTCGAGTGAAAAGGTATTGCAACGGAAGAAATGTGTTTTTCTTTTAACGGAACCGTTTGACTTGGTGCTGGTGGATAGAAGTGGTCTTATTCGCGGTCAATATACCTCAGCTGATCGCGAAGAAGTCGATCGCTTACTAACGGAAATAACAATTATACTGAAGCGGTATTAACATGAACGCGGTGGATTTAGAAAAAGAGAAAGCGACCTATAAGAAGATTATCATTGCTGTTTCGATCGTAATACCGGTTGCTATTGCCATATTATTTGGAGTAAAAGTGCCCGGTTACAACTTGTCATTTCTTCCACCGATCTATGCTACTATAAATGGTATTACAGCTGTGTTTTTAATTTGCGCCTTTGTAGCCATAAAGAATAAAAAGAGAAAGCTCCATGAAAATTTCATGAAAGCATGCATCATACTTTCATCCAGTTTTTTGATTATGTATGTGCTCTATCACATGACGAGTGATTCTACTTCTTATGGAGGCGAGGGATCAATCCGATATCTTTATTTTTTTATACTCATATCGCACATTTTTCTTTCAATTGCTGTTATCCCTCTTGTATTGTTCACCTATCTGCGCGCGTGGATGGGTGAATATGAAAAGCACAGGGCTTTGGCTAAATTTACTTTTCCTATTTGGCTTTACGTATCCATCACAGGCGTGATTGTTTATTTAATGATTAGTCCATATTACAAGTAAGTAAATGCATGATATGGTGAAAGGGTTTGATATTAAAACGGGACACATGAAATTAATTACGGTAACCTTTATTTTTCTTTTTCTTTCTGCAGTCAATTCATTTGCGCAATGTGCCATGTGCCGTTCGACATTAGAAAATAATTATTCCAACGGAAATCCTGGGATTGCATCAGGAATCAACACCGGTATTTTGTATTTACTTTCCATGCCGTACCTGGCCGTTATTGTGCTCGGGTATCTTTGGTATAAAACCAGTCATGCAAACAAAAAATTACGCAAAGGCATTGCTTAAAGGTAAATGCCCGCATTGCCGAGCAGGCTCTGTCTTTACGTATCCGCTGAGTAGGATAATGCAGTTTAATGTGATGAACGAAAAATGTCCGC
>JBBRFY010000086.1:0-16927 GCA_038241205.1 Cytophagales bacterium | reverse complement strand
AAATCAAAATGAAAAAAGTAAAATTCTCGATTAAAATTAATGCACCAAAAGAAAAGGTTAGGGCAACCTTGTGGAACGATTCCACATACAGGCAATGGACTTCTGTATTCGCTAAAGACTCACATGCAGTAAGCGATTGGAACGAAGGAAGTAAAATAAAATTCATTGATGGCAAAGGCGATGGTATGTTCAGCATCATCGAAAAGAAAATTCCAAATCAACAAATGTCTTTTAAACATTTGGGCGAAATAAAGAATGGTATTGAAACATCAGTGGATTGGGCTGGTGCGATGGAAAATTATTTCCTTAGCGAATCAAACGGAGTAACAGAATTAACGATGGATATGGATATGACTGAAGCATTTGAAAAATATTTTTCAGAAACATTTCCAAAAGCACTTGCATTGGTAAAACAAATTTCAGAGAGCAAGTAAAACAAAAACAAAATGACAAACATAATTTCATATTTAACCTTCAACGGCAACTGCCGTGAAGCAATGACATTTTACAAAAAATGTTTAGGCGGAGAATTAATTCTTCAAACAATTGGCGAATCGCCAATGGCTGAAAAAATGCCACCGCAAATGAAGGAACACATTTTACATTCAACCTTAATAAATGGTGATGTTGTGATAATGGCTTCCGACATGGCAAGCGAAAACGGAATTGTAAAAGGCAACTCAGTTTCTTTGATGTTGAATTGCAATAGCGATGAAGAAATAAAATCCTGCTACGAAAAACTTTCAGCAGATGGAAAAGCAGATCATCCATTGGAAGATACTTTTTGGGGAGCAGTATTTGGTGACCTTACAGACAAATTTGGAAACCATTGGTTGCTTAATTACACAAGGAATTCTAATAATTAAAAAATACTATAAAATGAAAAAGACAAACATCATCTACTGGGTAACAACTATTCTCATTTTTATAATGGAAGGTGTTATTCCGGCATTTACATCACAAACTGAACTTGCAAAAGAAGGAATCAGGCATTTGGGTTATCCCGAATATTTTGGTAATGCATTGGTTGTTTTTAAGGTTTTGGGTGCATTGGCATTAATAATTCCGCAAGTTCCAAAGCGTATCAAAGAATGGGCTTACGCAGGTTTTGCATTTGACTTTATTTTTGCATCTATTAGTCATTTTGTAATTGACGGACCTGATTTTCAGTCATTCTTTCCCTTAATATTTTTAGGGATTTTGGCAATTTCTTATGGGTACTATCATAAAAGAATAAAAACAACTTTATCTAACAATTAAAAACAAAACATCATGTTATTCCAATAATACAGTAACAACATCAAAGCGAAAACAGGTAAAAACCAGCCGATTTTAAACGTGCAGAGAAAAAAGGATTTATACAGAAAGGAGAACTGAATTCAAAAATACAGCCGCTGAAACTGCCAATTGCTCAAAGAAGAATTTGAATTATAAATTTGTGCTTGTGAGTACCAACGTATTGGCACGCACATTTTTATTTTTTGCACTTCACAATGCGAGCGCAAAAAAAACTTGCAAGCCACAGCACTTGATAAAATTCCGTAAACCGTGCAAAGCAAACGTTGCACAAAAAACTTACTTCAAAGTTGATACGCCATCAGAAGTCTTAACGTAGTATACTCCCTTTCTTACATACATTTTTCTTAACTCAGGAATTCGAGCAAGGAACGGTTTAAGCAAGTCATCTTTATCGCGAATCATATCAGGTTGATCTTCTTTTATGCCGCGGTATACCGCAACAACATTTTCATAATAATCGGCACTGGCAAAAATTTCTTTCGACAAATTCCAGTTTAGGAAAGGTGTAGCAGATGCATTGTCTTTGTAAATTTCAATATTGTTGTCCAATACCAAAAGTCGTTTATCGACAACATCTGATTTTCCTGTGGGAACACGAAGCAAGGTATAGTCAATATTGCCCAATGCATTATACCGCGCCATAAAACTTACGCTGACAATTCCCACCAAAAGAACCCAGGCATTAATCTCGGCCAACCGTCTTCGTCTAATGAGCAGGAAGTAATGCGCAATAAAAAAACAAAAACCTGGAATAAGGGTAATGAAACTTTGAGGGCGAAGATCTTTGGCAAATGAAACTTGCAAAAAGGAAAACAACATCCACACAAACATGGCTTGCACAAGTTGCGATTGATACTTTGTAAGTCGTGCTTCTCTATTCAACATCACCAAAGAAATGATCAGAAAGAAAAGTGGCACAGCTGCCAACCACACAATACTATTGAACGAAATAAAATTAACAGAAGAGAAGTTGAGATTCGATAGGTAATAGTATTTCCAAATGCTGCTTGAGCCGCCCGTTAAATAATAGAGACTTACAATGATTAAGTGAGGAAGCAAAAAGCCAACGATCATCAAAAAGAATTTTCTGGCTGGCGTGCGGGTAAATAAAATCAGAATAACAATCGCGCCAAGCAAATACACAACAAATGAAAAAACAAACAGTGTTGAGAGACTGAGAAACAGACCCAGTTTCAAAATCGTTTGATCGCGCTGTTCGCGAAATTCAATTTCTTTAATCAGCTTATTTAAACCTAACAACACGAAACTAAACCCAATTAATTCTGGCGTGAGCGAAAGTGTATCAAATGAAAAGAAACAAAGAATTATAAAAACCAAAGATGGGATATAGGTATTTTCTGCGAATGCTTTTTTCTCAACCAGTATCATTCCAAAAAAACCCGCTAGAAGAAAGAGAATCATAACCGCAAGGATGTGACGCGCCAGAATAGAACGACCGAAAATAAAACTTACAATAGCATCTGTCCATGCAGATAATGGCGCTGATGAGTCAATGATTCCGGTATATAATCGGCTGCCATCTAATAACTTTTCTCCGATTAAAAACCGTTTTAGTTCTATATAGGTAAGTCCGGGCAGATCGATAAATTGAGGAAGACTCAATAGTAATACAATGAGTAATAGCCCCAAGAGCCGGTAAGGATCGTTTATGCGGAAGTAGCGTAACAAAATTAAAGGCGTTATAAAGCCACAAATTAACTCGCTTTTTATAATTGCCAATAGTTCATTGTTAATTGTTAATTGTTAAAGGATATTTGCCGTACTATGGGCAGCACACGACAACAGAAATATTCGAAACTTATTCAAAAAGAGATCAGCGAAATCTTTCAGCGTGATAAGCGTGGCATTCTTAACAATACCTTTATCTCCGTTGCAGACGTGCGCATGAGCCCAGACTTGGGGGTGGCAAAAATCTACCTTAGCATGTTGTTAGCCAAAGACAAAGAAAAAACCATGGAGCGTATTAATGCAAACAAAGGAGAAATTCGAAAAGCGTTGGGAAACTCAATAGGTAAGCAAGTTCGAATCATTCCAGAGTTGATTTTCTATATCGATAATGTAGAAGAAAACGCAACCAAAATGGATGACTTGATTAAAAATTTGCACATTCCGCCAAGTAAAGAATCTTAATTGTTTTTTTAATCCTGCATCACTTTTGAATTTACCTTTCTTCATCGCCAGGCGTTATTTACTCTCTAAACGGAAGAAGAATTTCATCAACGTTATTTCTATTATTTCGGCCGTGGCCGTAACCATTATTACAGCAGCCATTATTATTGTGCTTTCCATTTTCAATGGATTAGAAGAGCTACTGCACACGCTTAACAATTCGTTTGATCCTGAAATAAAAATCGAAGCCGTTCTGGGCAAATCATTTGTATCGTCACCACAGTTAATAGCCAAGATAAAAAATGTTAATGGTGTTGAAGTGGTTACAGAGGTAATTGAAGATTACGCATACCTCCGTTACCGGGATGCCAACCAGGTAGTAACCTTAAAGGGCGTGAGCGATAATTTTATTGAACAAAATCGAATTCCGAAAGAAAATATTGTAGAGGGAGAACTGAAGCTCAGAGACGGCAAAGTAAATTATGCAATTATTGGAAGGGGAATTAAATATGCGCTGTCCATTGCTACCAACGAAGAATTGTATCCGCTTCAGATTTATTATATCAAGAATGTTAAAGCAACTTCGTTTGATCCGTCATCTGTTTATTCAAAGCGAAACATTTTACCTTCCGGTGTCTTTTCTATTATTCAGAATTTTGACGATAACTATGTAATTGTTCCGCTAAACTTTGCGCAAGATTTACTCGACTATGGCGACAAGCGAACCGCTCTGGAAATAAAAACATTAAAAGGCGCAGACATCTATGCGGTTGAATCTGAGATTCAAAAAATTATAGGAAGCGATTTTAAGGTATTGAACAACGAAGAGCAGCATGAAGATATTTATCGTGTATTGAAATTAGAAAAACTTGTTGCATCACTTTCGGCAATTCTGTTGTTAGTTATTGGCTCCATCAATATTTATTTCAACCTGATGATGCTTGCTCTCGATAAGAAAAAAGACATTTCAATTCTTTCTTCGCTGGGTGCTAATGAGCAACTTTTAAGGAAAATCTTTATTGCGGAGGGCTTGCTTATTGCCGGAATTGGCACTTTATCTGGATTGGCGTTAGCCGCATTAATTCTTTTTCTACAGCAGCAATATGGATTTGTATCCATGGGCATGGCCTCAGCGGTAATGGATGGATATCCGGTTAAAATGGTGCTTTCTGACTTTGTTTACGTGTTATTATTAATGTCGATCATAACAATATTGATCTCTTTTAGGCCTGCCATTCTCGCTTCCCGCTTCGCCTCCGTACGCAATCTTTAAAATTGATGGACTTTATTCACAGAAAAGATTGCACTTTTCTGGAGCAGAATCTGTAATTTTCGTATTCCGTCCTTACAAAAAGGGCGTTTTTTAAATGAAAGTCTCTGCTTCACAACCGTTTCAAATAATTTATTCGCTGTATCAGCACGAATATCAAGGCTTCGTTTTCGAGTCTTATATTGTTCACCTAGATGAAAAAGGCAGACTTACCTATCAACATCAAAATATTTCTTCAAAAAATGCGCGCGAGTTTTCGAAAGGTCTCGATGATCGTGACTTTGAACTGATCGACATAATGGATCAGATGCAAGCGGAAATGTTGGTGAAAAAGTTTTCGCCAAAATTTATGAAGCCCGATGAATTCTTTGCCAAAATCTACGACAAGGCGAAAGGTAATGAGCTGATTCAGGAACAGATTGATGATTACATGGAGAAGCGCAGAGCGAAAGTTCTGGAGAAACTAAAAGGGAAGACGCTCTATGAAATGGGCAACGATGGCGAACCTACTTGGCGAAAAATTGAAGTCTTAGAAAAAAAGACAACGGTGCAATTTCATTTTATGCGATCAGATGAAAACACCAATTACTTTCCGACACTGCATTACCAAGGCAAGAAACTAGAACTGCCCAATCCATCTTCGTATTTAATTTGTAAATCTCCAGCATGGATGGTATTGAATGGAAAATTGTATGGGTTTGAAAAGTTCGTTGATGGAAAAAAACTGGTGCCCTTTCTAACTAAAAAATTTGTTGTCATTCCGAAGAACGTTGAAGAAACATATTACAATCGTTTTGTCGCCCCACTCATTGCTTCTTTTGATGATGTGGAGGCAAATGGTTTTGAAATAAATAAGACGACTTACGATCCGCACCCCATCCTTACAATATCAGAACTACATACTGCTCAAGCCCAAGCGGTTCCAAGTTTATTTGAAAATAATATTCCAGCAGAAGACACAAGTGACGGTGCAGGCAAAATTGTTTTTGATCTTTCATTTCGTTACGGCAAGCATCTGTTTCGCGGTGATAATATTGGACAGGTAAGTGTATCGTTGGAAAAGCAAAATGAAAAATATATTTTTCACAGAGTGACACGGCATACCGATGAAGAGAAAATATTTTTACACACGCTTCAAAAATTAGGATTGCCAATGAAGGGCTTCCGTGTTGCCATTCCAAAATCAGAAGCGTTTTCCTGGCTGAATGAAAACAGAGTGAATTTATTAAATCTCGGTTTTGAAGTAAGCCAACCTGAAAGCCGCGACAAAAAATATTTTGTAGGGAAAGCTGTAATTGAAGTAGAGGTAAAAGAGAGTATCGATTGGTTTGATATTCATGCTAAAATTCATTTTGGTGAATTCGAAATTCCATTTAAGGAATTGCGCAAACTCATCCTGAAGAAGAAGGTTGAGTTTAAATTACCCAACGGAGAGATAGCAATTATTCCGGAAGCATGGATAACAAAGTATGCTGATCTTTTTTCGTTAAGTGAAACGGAAGGTACTAGTGAGAAAACGGTTTTGCGAAAACATCATCTCAATTTGGTGAAGGAGTTGGAAGATGGACATCTTGCTAAGGTGCACATCAGTGAAAAAATGAGATCGTTGAGTTCGTTCAGCGGAATAAAAAATTATGATCTCCCGAAAGGATTTACCGGTGAACTTCGACCCTATCAAAAAGCAGGTTACAATTGGTTGCGTTTCTTAAACGAATATCGGTTGGGCGGTTGCCTTGCTGATGACATGGGTCTTGGTAAAACCGTGCAGACGCTTACCATGCTTCAGGCTGAAAAAGAGAAAGGTTCTGGTGCATCGTTATTGATAATGCCAACATCTTTAATTTATAATTGGGAGATGGAGGCCAGCAAGTTTACGCCCGAATTAAAAATATTAAATTATACAGGAACACTTCGCATTAAAGACGTTAAACGATTTGACAAGTATGACCTTGTTTTAACATCGTATGGAATAACGCGATTGGATATTGAAATCCTTCAGCAGTATTATTTTAATTACACCATTCTGGATGAGTCGCAGGTAATTAAAAATCCGACATCGAATATTGCGAAAGCGGTGCGCGAATTAAAAGCGCGGCATAAACTGGTGCTTACCGGCACGCCAATTGAAAACACAACGATGGACTTGTGGTCGCAGATGTCTTTTATTAATACAGGTATTTTAGGAACACAAACGTATTTTAGAAACGAATATCAAAACCCGATTGAGAAGAAAGGGGATGAATCGCGCTCCAAGAAATTACACGCTATTATTAAACCGTTTATTTTACGCAGACACAAATCACAAGTTGCTACAGAACTTCCTGAGAAAGTAGAGAACATTCAATACTGCACCATGACTTCTGATCAGGAAAAGAAATACGAAGAAGTAAAAACACATTATCGCGAAAAAATATTCAAGCTTATTGATCAGGAAGGTTTGGGCAACAGCCGCTTCATGATTTTAGAAGGGCTAACCAAACTTCGACAGTTGGCAAATCATCCGCGCATGATAGAGCAAGGATACACGGGTGATTCTGGAAAGCTCGATGACATTACACACATGTTGGAAAATGCTATTGCAGAAGGTCACAAGGTTTTAGTTTTTAGTCAGTTTGTAAAACACCTTGACTTGGTGAAGCAATATCTAAAATCAAATAAAATTGACTTTACGTATATCGATGGATCGAGCACAGATAGAAAAGCACAAGTAGAGCGATTTAATAAAGATAAAACACTAAAGGTATTTTTAATTTCAATTAAGGCAGGAGGTTTAGGTCTTAATCTTACCGAAGCCGATTATGTGTTTATTCTTGATCCGTGGTGGAATCCTGCAGTTGAAGCGCAAGCTGTAGATCGCGCTCATCGCATTGGCCAGAAGAAAAAAGTATTCAGCTATAAGTTTATCACACGCAATACGGTGGAGGAAAAAATACTCACACTTCAACAACGCAAGCTTAAACTTTCTGTCGATTTAATTTCTACAGAAGAAAGTTTTATGAAGCAATTAACGCGTGAAGACATTGAGCAAATGTTACTGTAATTTTTGAAAAATTTATAGCAAAATTAAAAACCCATAGGTAATTTTTAACCTTGTTACGCTGCATTGTTACTATGCCGTTTCTTCCAGCGGTTGTGCGACCATAACCAACCTGTAGGATCTTCTATGATTCGATTCTCCACTGCACGAACATAATTTTCTACAACATTGTGTTGATCTTTTAAATAGGGCGGCTCGCCAATTAATTTCAATGTGCATTCATAGTATCCTCTTTTCACTTTCGTAATGTGCGCGTAAAGTGTTGGACATTGTGTTAACTGCGCCATGTGCTGGCATCCATAAAAAAATGCGGTTTCTTGATTAAGAAAAGTAGTAATATATTTCTTGTCGCTTCCGTGTCCGGGATATTGATCAGCCACAATCGCGATGCCTCTCATCTGAGATTTTCGCTTAATTATTTCGCGCGCTACTCTATCGCGTTGAATGGGGTAAGCACCAAAGCGTGTGCGTGCTCGTTGCATTACGTTATCAAAAAAATTATTGCTTACCGATTGGTAAACAAAATCGATTGCCACAGGTAATGTAAAACTTCCGGAAACCAATAACCACTCCCAATTAAATTGATGGGAAGAAAGGAGGAGCACAGATTGGTTGTTGGTTTTATAACGATCTATAAGTTCAGGATTTTTATACACCATTCTTTTAGCAAGCTCTTCCTTTTTAATAGAGAGAAGCTTCAACGATTCAATAGCATAATCGCAAAGGTTCTTATAGAAAGCCTTTTCAATATCATGAAGTTCCAATTTGGATTTTTGCGGAAAGGAATTTTGAAGATTTTTCTGCACCAATTTTCTTCGATACTGTACAATATAATACCCTACAAAAAACAAAAAATCAGAAAGCTTATACAAAAGCCAGAGCGGACATCGGGATAATAAGCGGATGAAAACCATTGTTTCTTATACTTCAAAAGCCACTAACAAAGGTAGTGGCTTTTGGGTTTCTGAACTGAATTTTTGAGCGCCTTTACGAATCAGGTTTTGCTTAGAAAAACAATTTTTGTGTTATCGGCTTTGTTCATACTGCGGCAAAACTCAATGAGCTCAGAGTATGACTCAGCAGGAAACTCGCCTTTGTTCATTTTCACTTTTCTGATGTATAATAAATTGTCTTGATCAAGTTTAAAGGAGGCTTCGTATTCGCCAAAACGATTTTTAAGATTAATTGGGTTTGGCAAAAATTCAGGATAAATACCTTCGGGCAAATGATAGCGGATAGTATCCAAGTCAGTATAGGTAGTTTTTCTTACTACATTTGTTTTTCTGTTTTCCACTTTCTCGGGAATGTAGGTAGAACGATTCATTAAGTTAGGTGTAATGAAAACGCGCTTACCACTTACCGTTGCAAATCGGTTTAAGGTAAGATCAAGATCAACAATAGCAGTTGGTATTTTGTCTTTTACATTCGTCATCTTAAAAGAGTTAATATCAAACACCGGAATATTGGTATTCTTTTGAACCCATTTTTTTTGATCATCATATTGATCGTTCAGCATGAAGTTTAAGTTATTGTTTTCGTATTGCGTACCCGAATAGTTTGTTCTCACTTTCGCTTTTGCATTCCCCGTTAGATCAACATACACATTGGCTGTTCTCGATTGCAGATTTTGATTGGCTGAGTAGCGTATTGTGTTTACTACCTTCGCTCCTTTGTCAGTAATCATCAACGCCTCTCGATCGCCCGTGAAAGTGCCCATATAACCAAAAGGGTTTGTTTGACTTGTACACTCAAGCCATAGAGTATCGGCTCCGTTGGGCACTGCTGCAATGGCGTGATTAAATTGTGAGCTGGGGAAATCTTTTCGCAAGCCATCATTTCCTTTTCCGGCCTCAATAAGAACATAATTTGCATTGACACCAACTTCCTTCAGCATCGCTACCATGTAATTTGAAAGTGCTTTGCAATCTCCATAGCCGGTCTGATCAACGACAGATGCCTCAAAGGGTTGAAACCCTCCGATGCCAAGTTGAATGCTAACGTAGCGAGTTTTGTTTTGCATGTATTCGTACAATACTTTTACTTTCTCCTCAGGTGTTTTAAGATTTGCTGTTAGTTGTTTAATTTTTTGTTTCGTTGCTTCAGGCAAAGTATTTCGACCGCTATTTAAAATTCCGATCCATTGACCAAATTCATCCCATGTATTCATTGTTCCAACATAACTATCATATTCGAATTTTGTTGGAGCAGCAATAATCTGTGCGATCATGTCTTCTCTTTTTGAAAGAGGCTCAAACTTTATCGGTTTAATGTCTTTAAAATCCCAAGATGTTGTTTCAACTCCGTCTTTTTTTGTAATGGTTGGAGGCTCGTTGATGTTGAGTGTTTTATATCTTGGCTTAAGGGTTTCAGGATAAACTAAAGCATATGAAAAATGCTGACTAGAAACTTTTTCACGCGAAAGCAAAGCCGAACCCTGAATATGAAAGAGAAATTTATACTCTATTTCATATTCATACTCAATGGTGTAAGGATAAATACCTTGTGAAAGGTCAGCATGTTTTATTCTATTATCACTGTACAAACTAAATCCATCAAACGCACTTTGATCATAAATCTCGCTTGACTTCAGTTTTTTTATCGACTCTCCACTTGCGTTGTAAACATTACCTTTAAACATGGTGATTTTGCTAAGCTTATCGTAGCCTATGGTTTCTTCTGCATAATCCTTTCCATTCTCGTTAAGAATGGTGGCGACTAAGTAAACATGAAGGGTTGCTTTGCTTTGTGATATAATGGTGAAGGTCATTTGATCTTCTCGTATCACAACGTTCACATCTTTTTTCAATTCGTCCGGAATAGCACTGACTGGAAATTTTGGATCGCCTGCGGCTGCGCAAAAACAAATTGCAGTAAAAAAAATGACAGTTAAATTTTGCATATTATTTTCTCTTTAACACAATTTGTTCTGCCTCTTTGGCTACAAGTTGATTGTAAAACTCTCGCAGCTGTGGGTATTCATTTTGAACGAATAGCGTTTTATTTATTTGAAAACTACTCGTAATGTTTATTGAATTTCCCATCTGCGTAGCGTTATAAAAATATTTTGCTGCATTATTAGGAAGCATAAACATTTTGCTTTTTGGCATTTCATCAATTACATAGCCATCGGGCAAGGTAATTCGGCAAGTATATATTACTTCCTGAAGGCTGCCATAGTCCACAGGGTACTCACGTGTTTCTAATGTAAATGGATTCTTTTCCACTTGCCCTGTAACAAATGGATTTAAATAGATAGCATCTCCCGCCAAAGACGCATGGTCATTAATTTGAAGTTCATGAATTTCTTTGGCGGCCTTATCTATTTCTTTCATGTTTTGAAATTCACTCTTTTCAACAATCCAGTTCGCTTTCTCACCGAGATACTCTTTAAGGTATTCTTTTTCTCCGCTTGTGTGATAGTCTTCACGCATATCAATCGCATCATATCCCTCTCGGCTAATGTTTAATTTACCTTTTAATTCTCCTTCCGAATTTAAATTCATATCGGCACTATAGACAGTTCTTGATTTGATTTTTGTATCCAAAGGAATCCAACCTGTATTGAGTTTAGAAATAATAAACCCTTCACCATTTAAACAACGCTCTGGCAAAACCCCAACAGGCATATATTTTTCGGTTGCATCTAGAAAGATGGGTTTGCCTTCTAGCCTCACAACACACACAACATAGTTAAATTGTTTTTCCATGGGATAAGGTCTTCTAATAAAACCATGATCTCGAGTGCTTAACAAAACAAGATCAACACTAAACCCCGCCTTTTCGAGCATGGAAGCGAGCATAATGTTTATATCTGCTGCCGTACCTTTCTTGGTTTCCATAACTTTTTTAAGATTATCAACATATTTATCCTGTTCTCCATCCCATTCTATTGTATTCTTAACATACGTATGAATAGCCTCTATCTTTTGCATGGGTTCAGCCTTGCCAGCAATTATTTCCTCAACAGTTTTCTTCAAAAAATTTGATCCCGTTACTGCTTTACTAAAGTTTTCCGATTCTAAAAGTTCAGTGCGAAGTTTTTCCCACGAACCCATAATCTCCTGCGTGGGTCTGCCGGGGAAATTTACATACGCCAATGCAAAATTTATTTTTGAGATGTAATCATCCTCGCTCGTCATAAAGGGTTCCGCTTTAAAAGCAGGAACATCTTTCATAATCCAGTGGTGAGCCTTGTCGGCTGCTGAAGCTTTAACTTCATAAAGCGAAGAAGGAACATATCCTTGAACATATTTTTCCATTGTAAAAAAATCAGGGATGCGAGCCCAATACTCAGAATGACGAACAGGTATATCTTTTTGAAATTGCCAGTTGGGAAAGCTCGTCCAGAACTCTGATAAAATAGTGTAGGAGTATTCTATGATACTTCCCTCTTTTACATTTGGGAAAGTGAATTTTTGAAGGTTAACGTTGCGATTAAATTTTTCTTTAAAAATGCCAATCTTATCCATCGTGGTTTCCACTATTTTTCCATTTTCCAGATTATAAGTTGTTGCTTTTAAGTGCCCAACTTTTTCTTCTGAGCCTCCGGAGTGATAGAGCGGTATACCAACGTCAGCATTACTTAAACCATTCTTTTTAAGAATTTTAATGCGAACATGGCGCTCATAATTTAGTGTAACATCTACTGGAGTAATGGAGACATAGGCTTTTCCATAATCAAAAAGAACAACGGCAGAGGCAGAAGAGTCTTTGTTGTACGTGGTCATGGTCAAATCTTCCACTGGTATATCTCCATACTTCATTGGAGATTTTTGTGCTTGTACACAAACAGCACACGTCATCAAGACAAAAAGCAGCAACTTGTTCATAAATTTAGGGTATAGGTATTTAAGGTTGCAGCTAATAAAATAAAGGGCAATATATTATTTCAAATAAGGATATTCTTATTTAAAATCCAATAGCTTTTTTTGAATACAAAAATCAACGACAAGGATTGTTTAATTTTGGTTCTAATTTCATTGCATTGGCAAAGTCGAGAACTGTATTTTTCTGTCAGAGTTGTGGCTACGAGTCGGCCAAATGGCTTGGCAAGTGTCCATCGTGTGAAGCATGGAATACGTTTGCCGAGGAGGTGGTAACCAAAGCAGAAACCACGAAAAATGAGTGGCGACAAGAATCATCTCGCGCAAAAAATAACAAAGCGAAAACTCTTGATGAAGTTGAATCTTCTTCAGAGCGAAGAATTAGCGCGGGCGATGAAGAACTTAATCGTGTTTTGGGCGGGGGCATTGTGCCTGGTTCGCTGGTACTTATTGGTGGTGAGCCGGGCATAGGTAAGTCAACGCTGATGTTACAGGTTGGTCTTCAACTTAAAAATCAAAAGGTATTATATGTTTCTGGCGAAGAAAGTGATCAGCAAATAAAAATGCGAGCAGAGCGATTAGGAAATACTTCTCAGAAATTTTTCATTCTTACCGAAACAAATACAAAAAACATTTTCTTATCTATCGAGTCGCTTCAACCAAGTCTTGTCATTATCGATTCAATTCAAACACTTCACTCCGGTGTATTAGATTCTAGTGCCGGAAGTATTGGGCAAGTAAGACAATGTGCGGGCGAATTAATGAAGTTTGCCAAGGAGACAAACACACCGGTTTTTTTAATCGGCCACATCACCAAAGACGGTATGCTGGCCGGCCCAAAGGTATTGGAACACATGGTTGATACCGTTCTTCAATTTGAAGGCGATCGGCATTTGGCATATCGCATTTTGCGAACTACCAAGAATCGATTTGGATCAACATCCGAAATAGGAATTTATGAAATGCTGGGCACGGGTTTACGTGAAGTTTCAAACCCATCTGAAATTTTAATTTCACAGAAAGACGGACATCTTAGTGGCGTTACCATTGGGGCAACGATTGAAGGTAACAGACCATTATTGATTGAGATTCAATCGTTGGTGAGTCCGGCATCGTATGGAACACCGCAACGTAGTCCCACAGGGTTCGATCAAAAGCGTTTGAACATGTTGCTCGCGGTGTTAGAAAAACGCTGCGGATTTAAAATGGGAACACAAGATGTATTTTTAAATATGGCTGGAGGCATACGAGTAGAAGATCCTGCAATTGATTTGGCAATCTGTATTTCTCTGATTTCATCAATGGAAGAAATTTCTATTTCAGATAAAATTTGTTTTGCGGCAGAGGTAGGTTTGGGTGGAGAACTGCGGGCAGTGAATCGCATCGATCAACGCATTTCAGAAGCAGAGAAGTTGGGTTTTCATGAAATTTATATTTCACGTCACAGTAAAAAATCGTTAGACTTAAGCAAAACAAAAATTCAAGTAAAGACTTTTGGAAAAATTACAGACGTGTTTCAGGATTTGTTTGGCTAGTGAGCCCTTCAATCTGAGAGAATACAAGAAGGATTTTTGGTTGCCGGTTACTGGTCACCGGTAACCGGAAACTGGTAACTTTGATCTCTACCTATCTTAAAAGCCAACACAATATCATATGGAAAGCTTTTTTACTGAATCACTCGGAGTTTCACCAGCCATCTTTAGTTATCTGGTGCTGCCGTTGCTAATTTTTCTTGCCCGAATAACCGATGTATCCATTAATACCATTCGCATTATTTATGTTTTGGGGGGAAGAAGAATGACCGCGACTATATTGGGTTTCTTCGAATCGTTTATCTGGTTGATGGCCATTCGCCAAATCTTTGAACACATGGACAATTGGATTTGCTATGTGGCGTATCCGGCAGGTTTTGCATTGGGAATTTTTGTAGGAATGATTATTGAAGAACGCATTGCGTATGGAAAGGTAATCGTTCGAATTATCACCAGAAGAGATGTAACGGAATTGATACTTTACCTTAACTCAATACAAAACCGATACACCCATGTGCATGCTGAAGGAGCAGAAGGCCATGAGAATTTGGTTTTTACAGTATTGGAAAGAGAACGTTTGGAAGATCTACTTAATACGTTGAAAGTAATTTTACCTTCTGCTTTTTATACCGTAGAAAAAGTAAATCGTGCGGCAGAAAGCAGTGTGCTAATAGAAGAGTCAAACAGATCACAACTTTTATCGTGGTTGCGCAGTATTAGAAGAGCGTAGTAATTGATTTGAAATAACGTCAACAGTTTACAAATCCTAATAAGACTTTACCAATCGAAGGGTTTTTTTGAATATTTCCTTTTGATTCAATTTGGAGAACATAAATTCCCGTTGGAAGATTTGTTAAATCAAGTTGGTCTTTATTAAAATTTTTTCTCTCTAAAACTAACTGACCATTTGTAGACAGAAGTCTTATGGTTTTGCTCACCCCTGCTTCGCCCTCTATTTTTAATATATCTCTAACTGGGTTTGGATAAATGAGCACGTTCAATTGTTCTCTGCCCACAGGGAGAACCACATCAAGACCTGGTAGCTCAATATCTTTAGTGTAAATTAAGTAGCCCAAATCTTTGCCAAAATTTCCTGATCTATATTTTGCTCGAACAACAAGCGCATACGAAGTTGTGAATGAAAATGAATTGTCATGACTTGATAATTCTGAAAAGGCTTCTAATGATGTTACTTCAGAATCTTCGGCAAAGACTTTAAAGCTAAAACCGCCTTCAGTGGGAATAAAAATTCTGTTGTTTTCATCTAAATCACGATTGTCAGAATTAGTTCCGTTAAAATCAGCGTCCTCTAAAATGATTTGGAAGTCACGAATGATGTACCCTATGCGTTTACCATTCTCGAATTGATGAACCTTAGTATTGAAAGTATATTCGCCAGTCCGGAACATCCCCAGAAACTTTGTGTCCCAGGTAATCAATCCATTGAACTGGTTAATGCTGAAGGATTCAGGGAGTTTATAATTGATAACATTTTCGCCTCTCCCCATATTGGGAGTAGTGAGTTCATATAAAAGTGTGTAATCGTTGCTGTCTTGAGCGGCCATCGAATAGGATAGATTGTTTTCAGCCGGGGCGAAAAAAGCAGGTGGGGTCAAAAAAACTGGAGAGGTGTACGCCTTGTCATTTAAAGGATCAAGTTCAAAAGATGATTCAAGATAAAATTGTGCATTTAACGATTGGTCAAAATTTATAACTCCAGAATTGCGATTAAGTTCCTCATATGAAACAACATAAGCGCCCGATTTTGAATAGGTATGATCAATTGTATAAGTGGCTCGCGCAACCCACCCATCCGTGTCTACAATAGTGTAAGTCGAAGAGAAGCCATTACCTGAGGGTGTTTTACCAGGTCCAATTTCAGGAACCAAAACTGGTGAGGAGCCATCACCAAAATTTAATAGGTCACCCTCTGAAACTTTAGTGCCTCCAAAAAGTACTGGGGACTGGGAGTCTGTGTAAACGGTAATTGTAATTCTACACGCTAGGCTTGTTTTACCTAGTTGTTTTATACTAATGTGTCCTCCTCGCAAATGGGTTGCTGAAGAAACATGGCTGACGAGTAAAATGTATAACACACAAAAAATTATTCTTTTCATACCACACAATTGATTTGATTGATTCCTAAAATATTACTCTAAAGATATTGATTTTTCTTCGTTGATATGAAGGGAATGATTTTTTACAAACTGTTTAATGATTGTCTAACGCAAGTTTAGTTTCAGTTAAACTATTTGTTAGCTTTCTGCCAGCATCTTTAAAATGTCATCAACATACTCACGTGTATTAAAAAGTCGGGGCACTTTATTTTGTCCACCGAGCTTACCTCTTTTTTTCATCCAATTGTAAAAAGTACCTTCTTCAACGCAATGAACTTTTGGGGCAACAAGCGCAATGTCGTGCGCGCGTTTAGCATCGTAATCTGAATTTATGCTGCGCAACGTTTCGTCTAACACGCGAGTAAACTCAGAAAGGCTTTTTGGTTGTACACTAAATTCGATGATCCATTCGTGGCCACCTTTTTTTCTTGCTTCAAGATAGATTGGTGCTGCTGTAAAATTTTGAATAACAGCATCGGTATTTTCACAGGCAATAGTAATGGCAGTCTCCGCGTTTTCAACAATTAGCTCTTCGCCAAAGGCATTAATAAAATGTTTGGTGCGCCCAGAAATCTTTATGCGATACGGATTCAGTGAAGTGAACTTGATGGTATCGCCAATGTTGTATCGCCATAAACCTGCGTTGGTAGAAATTACCAACACGTAATTTTTTTCCATCTCTACATCACTTAATCGTATGGCTTTTACGTTTTCGTTTT